>JBKPQV010000099.1:0-14399 GCA_046734235.1 Acidobacteriota bacterium | reverse complement strand
ATGTGGATCTTTTTCTCGACGAACTGCGTCAACGGATCGATCGGGTCAAGAACCTTCTTTACAACTCACAAGAAACCGGCTTTGCGCTCGTGGCAATACCCGAAGCTCTTAGCGTGGGTGAAACAAAAAGGTATTTTGACGATCTTAAAAACGAAGGGGTTGGAGTTACTGATCTGATTATCAATCGCGTCGAACAGCCTCATCGAAACTGTAGCTTTTGCCAGGCCCGAGTTAGAGCACAGCGTTTCTGGCTGCAGACACTCGCTAAGGAGTTCAAGGGATTACGACAACACCAAATCCCCTTGATGAAGAATGAAGTTCGTGGAATCACCGCCCTTGAAAGCGTGGGAAAAGTCATTTGGAGTTTGCCTCCTTCAAGGCCAAAGGTCGCTACTCGAGTCTCGGGACGTTCAAGAACGCGCCAGCAGAAAGCGGCCAATGACCTGGAATTTTCGAATCGGCGGATCTGGATTTTTGGGGGTAAAGGAGGCGTTGGTAAAACGACTGCATCGGCAGCTTTCGCTTTGTCACTCGCTGAGCTAAACCCTGCTGAGCGCGTTCTTATTTTTTCGACTGATCCTGCACATTCATTGTCAGATAGTTTTGAGCAACAAATAGGTCCATTCAAAGAGCGAGTCGCCAATGTACGTAATCTCGACGCCATGGAGATTGACCCGGGAAAGTGGTTTGAGGAGTTGAAAGCAAGATACCGGTCATTTACTGACGACTTATTTGCTTCTATCGCCGGGGACTCAAGACTTGAGATTAAGTTTGATCGCGAAGCGATGCGTGAACTGGTTGAGCTGACGCCACCAGGGATTGATGAAATTGCTGCATTGGGGGTTATCAGTGACCTGATTGATCAGAATCAATATCACACAATCATTCTCGACACTGCGCCGACCGGCCATCTGATTAGATTTCTGGAGCTCCCTGAAATCGCGCTTTCGTGGGTTCGCACCTTCATCAAGCTATTGCTGAAATATCAACAAATCGTTCACGCGAACAAGGTGGCCGAAGAGTTAGTTGCTCTTTCGCGAAGCATCAAGCGGGTTGTTTCGATGCTTACCGACGCTAAACTCTGTGAATTTGTTGGAGTCGCAATACCAGAGCGAATGAGCCTGGCAGAGACAATGGACCTGGCTGATTCGTTAACGCAGCTGAAGGTGACAATGAACCGGGTGATAATCAATGGCTTGACACCGGATAGCGCTGCCGCAGTCTGTAGCTTCTGCCGGTCCAGACAGCAATCCCAGAGGTTGGTTCTCAGGAGTTTTCGTGCCAAGCTAGGCAAGTCGCATGAATTGCTTGTGGCGCCACAACATGACGAAGATGTGCGAGGTGCCGTTGCCTTGCGGCGCCACTTCGCGAGTTGGCAACAACTAAGCCTCGGGTTGCGAGAGAGGCCGGCAGCGGTCGAAAATAGAAGCAAATCAAAGCGAACTAATGAGCGATCCCGAACAGAAAAACTCAACGCAAAATAGCCATGCGTCGCCCGAAGGGTCAGCATTCTACGTTTACTGCATCGGCGGAACTAAGCTTAATGAGTCATTCAAGGGCAATCTTCCGACCGCTATTGAAGATAACGTCAAACTGGAACTAGTAGACAACCATCAGTTGACGGCGGTTGTTAGCACTGTGCCGTTGTCGAGTTTCAATGAGGAGGCGTTACAAGAAAAATTAACTGACGCTTCCTGGACCGCAATCAGGGCGATGCGACACGAGCATGTTGTTGAATACTTCGCTAAACGCGACAGTGTGGTGCCGCTTCGTTTCGGCACGATATACCTCAATCGTGACGGCATCAAACGAATGCTTAACGACAAGGCCGATCAACTTCTTGAAATCATCGAGCGCCTTAGGGGGCGTGAGGAATGGGGCGTAAACGTATACGCAGATAGCGCGCTGTTAAGAGAGAATATTACAAGTCTTAGTCCTCGACTCCGCGAAATGACCGAAAGTGCGGAGAGTGCGCAGCCGGGCCAGGCCTATCTAATCAAGAAGAAAATTGAAGCGCTGAAAAACGACGAAGCCAAAATCGAGGTCGCCCGCGTCGCCGATGAAATTGAAGAGAAACTCGCAGCCAGGAGCGATGGCAATGTCAGACTTCGAATGCTCAAGGTTGAGAATACCGAACATGGTGAGTTGAAAGGAAAGTTTGCTTTTCTCGTTAGCAGAGAGCAGTTTCATAGCTTTCGTATCGAAGCTGAAGAATTAGCCCAACAATTGCAACCGGCTGGAATTAAGATTGAGTTAACAGGCCCCTGGCCAGCTTACAATTTCGCTTTGGCGTAATAGAGATAGTGACGAAAAAATGAGTTCACCTTTTGAGGAAGTAATTATCGGCGA
Source organism: Acidobacteriota bacterium (assembly GCA_046734235.1). Classification (GTDB taxonomy): domain Bacteria; phylum Acidobacteriota; class Blastocatellia; order Pyrinomonadales; family Pyrinomonadaceae; genus PSRF01. Next base: position 12,050 of record JBKPQV010000099.1, on the reverse strand, counting down.
GGACGGTGCGATAAGTGAAAACGTCGAACTCTCTTTGTTGGAAACGTTAGACCACGTGCTCAATCGCGGACTTGTAATCGCTGGTGAGATTACAATTGCGGTGGCGGATGTTGATCTTGTGTTTTTGGGACTGAATGTTTTGCTGAGTTCGGTGGAGACCGCCAACGAGGTATTACGCGAACGGCATAAGCGTATTCCTGAAACATCAACATCAGCCGAAATCGCCAAAGACGCTCAATGAAGTTTTACGTCTATTGTGTAGCAGGCAACTTAGAACACTTCGATGGCTCAGTTGTTGGAATTTCTGAGCAGGCAATCGAAGTTTTAACCTTTGACCGTTTGAGTGTTGTCGCGAGCAAATTTGAGGACGATTTTGTTCCAGTGAGCCGTGGAAATGTTCTGACTCACGAAGCCGTGGTGCGTAAGGTTTTGTCAGAAACCACGCCTTTGCCGTTTAGGTTTGGCACGCTGGTTTCTAAAGAGAGCCTTTCTGAATTTGTAAAAGCCAAAAGAACGGTACTAAATGACCGCCTGAGCCTGGTCCAGGGCTGCGTAGAGATGAGTATAAAAATCATCTGGCAGCCAAAACCCGACGCCGGGGAAGAAGTGGGCACCACTTCCCCTCAGCAAGGTATGGGATCTGCGTTCCTTTTGAAGAAGCAACGGGAACTGCGTGGGGGCGAGAAGCTCGTTAATAAAGCAAACGACATTGAAAATTGGGTATTTGCAGGGCTGAATGGGTTGATCAAGGAGCAACGAGTAAGGGTTGAACCTAAGCTTAAGTTAGTTTTGGCTGGTTCCTATTTGATAAATCGGGAGGCTGAGTACGATTTTCGTGCAAGGGTTAACGAATTACAGGGGGAGCGCCCCGACTTGCACTTTTTGACCAGCGGGCCCTGGCCTCCATATAGCTTTGCCAATATTGATCTTGAGTTTGAAACACACTTCGGAGTAAGCTGATGAAGCTTTCCCCCGAAAACCCCCTTTCGGTAGAACCGGATATAGAAACTTCGCACGTTGAGGAGTTTGTGGAGCAGCTCAGATGCGCCACAGACACCCTTCCCTCGCGTATAAACATCGACCCCCAGAGTGTGGAACAGGGGCTGGCAAAACTTGTTCTCACTTTAATCGAGTTCATTCGTCGACTCCTGGAGAAGCAGGCTATTCGACGTATGGAAGGCGGGGATCTTTCCCCCGAACAGATCGAAGATTTGGGACTCGCATTAATGAAGTTGGAAGCGAAGCTGGAGGAATTGAAAACACAGTTTGGCTTAGAGAACGAAGACCTCAACATCGATCTGGGTCCCATTGGTCGTCTGATTTAGTGCTCGAAGTCTTACTTGGTACACCAAATACCACGGTCGCGGTTCTCGAAGCTTTCCCAATTAAAGCCGCACCTTGAAAGTGGAGGACAACAGTGTCCAGTGAGCGGTCTACCCTGATAACGGCCCGTCCCCCAGGTCTGGTCGATGTTCTTGATCGAATTCTCGACAAGGGTCTTGTGATAGCCGGCGATATTAAGGTGTCGCTAGCTAATGTCGAACTGCTAACGCTTCAGATTCGCTTGTTGGTCTGCTCAATCGATAAGGCTGAGCAGATTGGCTTGAACTGGTGGCGTTATGACACAAATCTAACCACACGTGCGGAACGAGCCGAGGCGGAAAACGTTGAACTGCGCGAACGGCTTGGTGAACTAGAGCGCGAAATAAGAAAGCTCAGTGCCGCAGCCATCTCGAGCAGACGCGAAATACCGAGTCGGCCAGTTGCAACCAAGACTAAAGCAAAACGGCTAAAGTGATGCTGATCCTCAGCCTCAATCAACCCTTTGCGAAGCGTGCTGAATAAGGATTTCTAACAAAAGGAAAAAACCAAATGGCAGTCGAGAGAGCACCAGGCGGTACTAGTTTAATCGATGTTCTTGATCGCGTTCTCGACAAGGGCATCGTCGTAGATGCCTGGGTGAGAATATCGTTAGTTGGTATCGACCTGATAACCGTTGAAGCACGTGTCGTTGTCGCCTCCATCGATACTTACTTGAAGTATGCAGAGGCTGTGGGCTTGACACCCGCAGTTTCACGACCAGCATTAGGCCCCGGAGCCGAACCAGTTGAGGAAGGCACGAGGCGGCGTGTAACGGTCGAGGTTGAAAAAAAGTGACTTGATTTTTTCGCGCGGCATCAAATGCTAACGGTCGCGCCCACCCGGCATAAGAGTTATGGGAGAAGTCCCAACAGAGCTGTCCTTTTCCAGGGCTCCATCCATCAGGGATCCTGAAGCGTTTAACTCGTATCTCCGTCAATACGATGTTTTCATCGAGACTACGACGCAGATGCTTGCGACGCCAAAGCTTCACGAGCGCCTGCTGCTCGCTCTCGAAGCAATCGCCAACGTTTTTGGTCACCAACAATCAGCGATAGCCATAGTTAACGAACGAGATGCAGCGTTGCGCATCCGTGCTGCAGTTGGTTTTGATTTCGATCCTGCCTCAGAGCGTCTTGAAATGCCTCTCGATTCAAGTGCGGCTTGTGTTCGCGTGATACACGACGCTTATCCCACCTGGATCTCAGTGGATGATGATTCCTCACGCGCACTCTTCGACAAAATGAATTGGCAACAAGACATACTCGCTTTGCCTTTATTTGGTATTCCCGAGTCTTCACCAAAAACGGGACGTGATACTGCGCGTTTAGCGGATCATTACTGGACCTTTGAGCCGGGTTCCAGGCTGGGTGTGCTTTACGTCGGCGCCACACAGGGATCAGTGGATCCAGTCTCGCTCAACTTATTGAAGCGTTTCACAGATCGCATCGGAGTGATCGCTTCACTCGCAATTCAGCAAGAGCGCCTGGTAAACACTGTTACGAAATTACAGCGTGAACGGCAGTGGATCGAATCGATCATGAAGTCGGTAGCAGATCCAATTGTACTAACGGATCTTGACAACCAGATCCTGCTTCAGAATCGACGTGCTGAAGAGTTGTTTAGCGGATCAGCAAACGCTGGCGAAGGTAAAAGACGTGCTCTGAAGATGAACGACCTGCTCTTTTCCGCTTATTTGTCGAGCGCAACGGTGTCATCATCCGGAATTGTGCAACGCGATATCACACTAGTTGACCCGATTGAAGGTTCGGACATCCACTTTGAAGTTATTTCGACACCGGCAGTGAATGCACGTGGAGAGCCGCTTGGTCTGGTGTCGATTTTCCGCGATGTTACCGATTTACGAGAAGCAAACGAAGAGCTGGCCCGCAACTTCGGCAAGTTACAACAAGCCGAATCTGAATCACGCCGTGAACGCGATCGCCTCGACCTGATTATCGAGAACGTCGGACACCCGGTTGCCGTTTGTGACATCTCGGGCAACTACATCCTGTTGAATCGCCGGGCTGAACTTCTGTTCCAGGAAAACGAAAGGTTTAGCGCGCGAGCGGCTGCCGCTGTTCGCACTAACGCAGTCAAACTAACCTCGTTCATCTCAGGCTTGGCCTCGTTCGCGGAAACCGGAAGGCAGGCAGAAATCGAACTCATTGATCCCGAGGGTGGCCGCTCACTGCCTATGGAGATCACCGCACGCGAGGTTTTGGATCCAGCAGGTCAGGTCACGGCAGTTGTATCAATCTTGCATGATCTTACCGAGATTCGTGAACTCGAGCGTCGGCGCGTCGAGCAGCAGCTCTTCGAATCAGAAAAACTAGCAGCTGTAGGTCGTTTGGCAGCTTCGATCGCTCACGAAGTCAATAACCCGCTGGAAGCGATCAAGAATGCGCTTTACCTCATGCAGTCTGACTCTGTAGAGAGCAAGAACCTTCGTTTCCTTGAAATCGCTCGCAAAGAAACTGAACGTGTTTCCCACATCATCCGCCAGATGCTTGGTTTTGCTCGTCAACGCGGCGAGGTTGATTGGGTGGATGTAAATCAATTGCTTGAAGAAACGCTCGTATTACTTGAAAAGAAACTAAAACAGTCGAAGATACGAGTTATCCGAACCTTTGACGAAGAGTTGCCTCGGATTCGTGCCCGTGCTGATCAGCTTAGGCAAGTATTTCTAAACCTCATCATCAATGCCCAACAGGCAATTCAAGGCGAAGGTCAAATCAGGGTTTCCACCTCCACTTACGAGCAGGCACTACAACCTTCGATCGTGATTCAAATGGCTGATACTGGCGTTGGCATTTCAGAAGACGATCAGGCGCGAATTTTTGAACCTTTTTTCTCTACTGGAAAAAAAGGCACTGGCTTGGGACTCTGGGTTACTCAGGACATCGTTCGCCAGCATGGTGGTCGAATCGACGTCGCCAGCGAAGTTGGAAAAGGAACAGTATTCTCAATAATTCTTCAGGTCGAATCGCCCATCCTTGAAGATCAAGAATCAGGCAGGCATCAAGGATGATTAATCACAACCGGAACAGCTATTCAGAACATGCAGTGGACCAGGACGCCGTGGGAACTTCAAATTTTCCTGACGTTGCGAGATTGCTAGTCGTTGACGACGAAGCGAGCTTGCGTATAACCACCGCAGCCATCCTCGAAAAAGATGGATATGTTGTTGATACAGCATCAAGTGGTGAAGAGGCGATCGAGTTGCTTGAAAAGCTCGACTACGATTTGGTGCTCACTGACTTGCACATGGAAGGTGGCGATGGACTTACAGTGCTCAGTGAGATTCGACGCCGGGCTCCGCTTACGATTTCGATCGTGCTGACGGGTTTTGCCTCGGTCGAGTCTGCAATTGCCGCGCTGCAGGAGGGCGCGTACGACTACCTGGTAAAACCTTGCGACATCGACAGCATGCGACACACTATTCGTCGCGGTGTTGAACACAGAAGATTGATGCTCGCTGAACAAAAGGCTCGCGCCGATCTGGAACAACTAAATCGTGACCTTGAAAGGCGAGTCGAAGAGCGCACTGCGCAGCTGACAAAGGTGAACGAGGAATTAGAAGAGGCGAATCGAGCGAAGGATGTGTTCCTTGCCACCCTATCTCATGAGTTAAGAACTCCGCTCACGCCGGTGGTTGGGTGGATCAAGCTTTTGCGGAGTGGAAGTTTGGACAGTCGCGGCGTAATTCAGGCCCTCGATGCCATTGAGCGAAACGCCTGGTTGCAGTCGCGTTTGATTGATGATCTTTTAGACACGTCGAGAATCGCTACAGGAAAACTCCATTTCGAACCTCGACCGACTGACTTAAACGCTGCCGTCAATGCTGCTCTCGACACTGTTAAGGCCTCGGCTGCGGCCAAGAATGTACAACTGACGATCCAGATACATAGCAGCCCGCTGGTAGTGATGGGTGAACCAGTCCGTTTGCAACAGATTGCTTGGAATCTCGTTTCGAACGCTATTAAGTTCACCGAGCCAGGAGGCATGGTCACCATAACAACCGACAATAAAGAGAGTGAGGCACGCCTGATTGTAGAAGATACTGGAATAGGTATCGCACCTGATTTCCTGCCACACGTATTTGATCGTTTCAAGCAGGCCGATGGATCAACCTCGCGACTACATGGCGGCTTGGGCTTGGGGCTCGCGATTGCTCATGCGCTAACAAAAATGCATGGCGGTAAACTCGCCGCTGCTTCTGAAGGGCCGGGTAAAGGAGCCTGTTTCATCTTAGCTGTGGGATATGTTCCCGACTCGGCCCCCGCTGCAGAATCAACTCCGGAAAAATCTCATTCACTTTCGGGAATGGAAGTTCTGATCGTCGAAGATTCGGAAGATACTTTGGCCTTATTAAGTACAATTTTTGGTCAGGAGGGGGCTACCGTCACAACAGCATCTTCAGCCGACGAAGCTCTAATCAGCGTGGTTTCCAAACGACCTAATCTGATCGTTTCGGATATTGGTATGCCGGATACGGACGGTTACGAGTTTTTGGAGAAGTTGAAGGTACTTCCGGGTATGGATGGAGTGCCGGCTATAGCGATTTCCGGGTATGCGAGTGATGAAGATAAAGCCCGAGCCTTAGGGGTGGGCTATCTTGCCCTGGTGCCCAAGCCAATTGATGTAGACGATCTTTTTAGCATTATTCAGAATGTTTTACACTCTGGGGTTGGGGCAAATAACTGATCTGGCGCACGAGTTAACCACCAAAACCCTATTAAGGAAAATCTAGTTTTATGCACAACAGTTAGATACCACCTGCTTCAGCAGCGCTGGTGTCTGCCACACAGTGAGTGCCTCCTTCTACCGCAAAATTGAAACTCCCTCCCGAGCGGTCGGGACTAAAGCAGGTGGTATCTGTATTTTCTTGACTTCCGTCCCTGTCGGCTAAATAGCAAGCATCTCAATTGGCAATTCAGACCGTCAAAATCATTGGGTCTGCCCTAACGGGTTCGGTCGTTTTGGGAGTGATTCTATTGATTTATGCTGTTTTGACCACCCGATTTGAACGACGATTGAACTTAAAGTACCAATGTTTAAGAAAGTTGGCTCCGTAAGCCCAATGATTTGACAAAATTAAAACTGTAACTATAATTGTTACAAAAAGGAGCCCCGACTGCTGCGACGCAGTCTGATTTATGTCGAACAATAGCCGGTTCGCAGTTGCCGTTCATGTCATGACCTTGATGGCTTGGTCTGGTGAAGAGCCGCTCAAGTCAGAACAGGTGGCGGACAGCGTCAACACCAACCCGGTGGTGATCCGGCGGATGCTCTGCGAACTAGCCGAGGCTGGTTTGGTAGTCTCCCAAACTGGCTCTCTGGGTGGTTCACGCCTGGCATGCGATCCAGCCACGACAACGTTGCTGGACGTTTATCAGGCAATAGAGTGCAAAGGTGTCTTTTCGCTGCATCGGCAGCCACCCAATCGCGATTGCCCCGTAGGAGTCAACATTGAAACGGTGTTAGGCGACGTGCTCATGGAGGTTGATTCGGCAGTTGAAGCGGTGCTGGCTGGAATAACGATTAACGATGTAGTGCAAAGATTGAAACCCTGTGTTGCAGGGTCAACGAATAAAACGATAGAGAAGTCTGAGAAGAGAAAACAATATAGCCGTGAGCGGATTACTTTGCCCCAGTTGCGCGCAGGGGCAAAGAGTCGGAGAGTAAAAGCTTTCCGTACTGCCTAACTATCGCGAGAAAGGAATACTTAATTTGGCCAGGCTTGAGAAAGATGAAAGTGGCATTGACCTGCTAAACAAAGGTGAGTTCGTCAACCTCAGCGAGGAACTTACTGACGACGCAGTGTCGATTGAAGATATAGACGAGGTTTTACAAACACTCGAACGCGCTACCAGTGTAGAAACTGAAACAGAAGAGCCTTTAATAGAAGAGACGTCTTCCTCCGTTGAATCTGAAGAAGCATTGAGTGATGAGGTGGAACTCGATCTTTCGGCAGGTGAAATGGATAAGACCTCCGACCCGATCCGCGTGTACATGCGCGAGATGGGAGTCGTTCCTTTGCTGACGCGTGAGCAGGAAGTCTCAATTGCAAAACGCATCGAGCGAGGTCAAAAGCGCGCCGAAAAAGCAATCGCGCGTTCGCCGATAGCAGTCGTCGAACTGTTCAGAATTGGAGATGAACTGGCTGAAGGCAAATTGAATATTCGAGACGTCGTTGCCTTTTCAGACCAGATGGAAACAGAAGAGCACGAGGATCGCAGTGAAGAATATCTGCAGTGGACAATCGAAGGACTGCAAAATATTCGCAACTTGTACAAGCGAGGACTAAAGGAGTTTGACAAGTTTGCTGCGGAACTCAAATTAACAAGAGGGAAAAAATCGAAGAAGCTTCTGCGTTACCGGCGCAAGCTGGCTCGCACACGTTTGGAAATTGCCCAGGAGATTCGTGGTCTCCACTTGAAGGAAGCAGCACGCCAGCGCTTGATCGCTTCAATCGGAAACGTCCACAAGGAAACCAGAACTCTTGAACGTGAAATCGAATCGCAGTCCGAGAAACTCAAACGCAAAGGACTTAAGCTCGATAAGCAGAAGGAGCACAAGAAGAACATTGCGTTAGCCAAGAAGCGTTTGAAGGACATCGAAGTCGAACATCATCTGTCGCCGCTCGAGATCAAACGTTCCCACCAGATGATTGCTGTTAGCGAAGCGCAAACAGCACAGGCGAAGCATGAATTGACCGAAGCTAACCTGCGCCTGGTGGTTTCGATTGCCAAGAAATATCAGAACCGTGGCTTGCAGTTTTTGGATCTGATTCAGGAAGGCAATCTCGGTCTGATGAAGGGTGTCGACAAGTTTGACTGGCGCCGGGGATACAAGTTTTCAACCTACGCTACCTGGTGGATTCGTCAGGCAATCACACGCGCGATCGCTGATCAGGCGCGCACCATCAGAATTCCGGTGCACATGATTGAAGTGATCAATAAGTTGAAGAATACGTCGCGCGAATTGGTGCGTGAACTTGGTCGTGAACCAACCACCGAAGAAATTGCCAAGAAGATGGATACTTCGGTAGATAAGGTACGCAAGGCTCGCAAATTAATGCAGGATCCGATTTCACTGGAAACACCGATCGGTGAAAACGGCGATTCACAGCTCGGTGATTTAATTGAAGACAAGTCAAGCGAAAGTCCTGCTGCTCGAGTTATCACGTCAAACTTGCGTGAGATTGCGGGAGATGTGCTGCAAACTCTGAGCCCACGTGAAGAGCGTGTCATCCGTCTGCGGTTTGGCCTGGACAATGGGGGTCACGAAAGAACGCTCGAAGAAGTTGGCCAGAATTTCAATGTGACGCGTGAGCGCATCCGGCAGATTGAGGCGAAAGCGCTCAGAAAACTTCGTCATCCGTCGCGGGCCCGCTTACTAAAGAATTTCCTCGAAGGCGAGGGTTGATCGATTTAGCAAGACATTAAGAGACTAGGAGATAACGATGAGTGAATTTGTGAAAGACGTGAGCGACAGCTCATTTGAGAAGGATGTTCTAGGATCCGACAGGCCAGTGCTTGTAGATTTTTGGGCTGAGTGGTGTGCTCCCTGCCGCATGCTTGCGCCAACCGTTGCCGCCGTGGCTGAGCATTATGGTGACAACGCCAGCGTTGTGAAGCTGAACGTGGACGATAATCCGTCGACCGCACAGCGATATGGAATCAAGGGAATTCCAACATTGATTCTTTTCCGTGATGGTAAAGAAGTTGAGCGTGTTGTCGGCGCTACAAGCAAAGAGTCCATTACCAGAATGGTTGAAAAGTACGTTGGCGTAAAAGCATAACGACGAAGCAACAATTTGGAATCAAGGCCAGGCAAGGATTTGCCTGGCCTTTCTTTTTTGGAATATTTCAGATTTAAGATTGTAGATTTCAGATTGATGATTGGTCCTGGGTTTAGGGGGTCCTAGGCCTTAGGTTTTGGGACCGACTCGCGATCTCAGATCTCAGATTTGATATCTCACAGCAAATGAATCGGGATACTGAATTTCCTGAATAACTGTTAAAACCAAAAGCTGTGAGATCTCAAATTTGAGATCTGAGATCACGACTCGGCTCCAAACACTAAGGCCTAAGACCCTAAACCCAGGACCAATCATCAATCTTCTGAAATCTCAAATCTGAAATTTCTTGGTTTCTTTTGCATATTGAGCGAGTGTTCGCCAAAATGAGAACCACCATGGAACAGAGCAAACCAACCCGGCTAATAGTTGGTATTACCGGAGCAACCGGTACGATTTTCGGCGTTCGCTTATTACAGATGCTTCATGGCTCCGGTGTTGAGACGCATCTGGTTTTGAGTAAGTGGGCAAGCCGCACTTTAATTCACGAGACCCCTCACACTGTTAAAGAAGTCCAGGCCTTAGCGACGAAGAGTTATGGCGTCTCTGATCAAGGTGCGGCAATCTCCAGTGGGTCGTTTGTAACCATGGGAATGGTCATCGCTCCGTGTAGCATGAGAACGCTGGCGGCAATTGCTCATGGGCTCGGTGACAATCTCATTCACCGCGCCGCCGACGTTATCCTGAAAGAACGACGCAAACTTGTACTCGTTGTGCGAGAGTCGCCATTCAGCGAAATACATCTCGAAAACATGCTTAAGCTCGCGCGAATGGGAGTGGTGATACTTCCACCGGTGCCGGCCTTCTACAATAACCCGCAAAACCTTGACGACATGGTTAATCACATCACGATGCGAGTGATTGATCAGTTTGATATTCACCTTGATGTAATGAATCGTTGGGATGGCGTCTTACAGGATCAAAAAAGATCCCAAACGGACAGCAATTAGGAGAGAGAACATGGGCGAGCTAGTCGAGTTTAAGAACAACGGTGGAACGTCAACCGGATATTTAGCTGAACCGGCGTCTGGTAAAGGTCCCGGGGTAGTCGTCATACAAGAATGGTGGGGACTGGTAGCGCACATCAAAGACGTTTGTGATCGCTTTGCTGGTGAGGGCTTTGTTGCTCTAGCGCCGGATATCTATCACGGTGAAGTCGCTAAGTCGCCCGACGAAGCAGGCAAGAAGATGATGGCCTTGCGGATTGATGAGGCGGAGAAGGATTTGAGCGGCGCGATTAATTATCTAATCGATCACTCAGCCACAACCGGAAACAAAGTTGGCACGATAGGCTTCTGCATGGGAGGCGCACTGTCACTCTACGCGGCGACAAAGAATGCTAATGTCGGCGCGTGCATCGTCTTTTATGGCATTCATCCTAATGTGAAGCCTGATCTTCCGAACCTACAGAGTCCGCTGTTGGGTATCTATGCGGAGCGCGACAAATCAGTTCCACCGTCCGTGGTTCACGACTTAGAGCGGCAACTCAAATCCCTGGGTAAGTCGGTCGAAACTCATATCTATCCGAGAACCGACCACGCATTCTTCAATGACACGCGTCCGGAAGTTTATAACGAAGAAGCAGCGACAGATGCGTGGCGGCGGGTGATTGAGTTTTTCCGCAAGCATCTAAGCTGAACGATTCTTCCTTGTTGAGGGTAAGAATTCAAATTTAAAGATCACGCGAGCATTGATTGGCAATCTTGAGATCTTAATTGCCGCAAGAGCGGCCTAAGCGTAAAGCCCAGGGTGGAGCGAGGCTTTGCGAGCGAAACCCTGGGTGAGCGGTTCCTAATCATTTTCGCGTCCTGAAAGGACGCGAAGGAAGTGGTCCTGGGTCGTAACTCTGGCGTTCGTTAGATTCCGCGCGTGGGAAACGGGGTCCGCCTCTTACTTGCGTCCTTTCCGGACGCTCGACTTTTTCTAATCGCTAACCCAGGGTTCCGCTCCGCTCCACCCTGGGCTACATACTAGGCCGCTCCGCGGCAAAGAAGATGTCATGATTCTTATACCCATTTGCGAAGCCGCGGCGCAGAACTCTAATTCGGCATAATCTGCGTTTTCATCGGCTTGCTTTTCGTTTGGCGGTAACATTAACAAGTGTTAGTTTAGGACTTCCAAAATTCAGATCTTCTCGAAACCCGTAACCCAGTAAGTTGCAGTTCGAACCTTCAGCACAATTCCGCTGTGCTGATGTGCACCTAACTAAAAGCTAAAAGGTAAAGTCCCACATGTTTATATCTACGTGCATTGATAGAACTTCATTGTTATCGAGGAGCTTCCTAACGCTCTTCCTCGGCTTTCTATTAATACTCCTTCCTCTTTGTGGATTCGCAAAGGCGCAGGGCACTGCTAACCAGTATTCCCAGCCAGCCAGACAAGATGGCACAGCGAGGCCACAAGCTTCGCCATCACCAGCAACTCCCGAAGCGGCCAAAAAGCCTGATGAAGAGAAAAAGGACGAACCACCACGGCCAAGAGATCCAATGTCGACGCCAACCTTTAATGGTCTGCGATTCCGTTCGATTGGTCCGGCCTTCACTTCCGGTCGTGTAGTAGGTTTTGCAGTCGATCCGGCGAGTGCTTCGCGTTATTACGTGGCTGTCGCGTCGGGCGGTGTCTGGGAGACCGTTAACAATGGAACAACCTGGACTCCCGTATTCGATAACCAAGGCTCTTACTCAAATGGCGCAATCGCGCTCGACCCGAAAAATCCCGCAACCGTCTGGGTGGGCACGGGGGAAAACAACAGTCAAAGAAGTGTTTCGTATGGCAACGGAGTCTATCGTTCAGACGATGGCGGTCGAACCTGGCGCAATCTTGGTCT
>JBKPQV010000098.1:0-3025 GCA_046734235.1 Acidobacteriota bacterium | reverse complement strand
GGCCAACACTAACCTCTGATCGCAACACAGTGCATCACACTTTCCTTATCCAAGGGAGAACAATCTAGCCAACGGGCACGCGGGGACGCGTGCGCTCCCAAGACCAGTCTTCGTGTTTAGAATAAGAGGGTTACTAAAGGCACGAGCTGACCCCTGAGTAAGAACAACTGACGATCAGACCACTGACTACTGACCACTAACTACTGACTACTTTGTAGCTCGCGTACATGTGACCTAACGGTCTCGCCTAAAGTATCGAGGTTGTAACCGCCTTCAAGACAAGAGATCAATCGACCTTGACACGATTCATTTGCCCACTCTTTCACGGACCGCGTCATGTCGACGAAATCTTGATCTGTAAGAAGCAATTGGCCTAAAGGATCATCGATGTGTGAATCAAATCCCGCTGAAATGATGATCAAATCAGGCTGAAAGCCTGTGGACATCTCTTCGAGAGCTGACTCAAATGCTCGCTTCTGTTCGCTCGCTGGAGTGGCGGCTCGCAATGGAAGATTTAAAGTAAAGCCAAGTCCTCGCCCAGTTCCCTTCTCCCCACGCGTTCCCGTGCCGGGGTACCAGGGATACTGATGAGACGAAAAAAAGTAAACAGAAGGGTCGTCGTAGAAAATCCCCTGGGTTCCATTTCCATGGTGGACATCCCAATCCACGATAGCCACGCGTTTGATTTCTGAATACTTACGTTGCGCATACCTTGCGGCGACAGCAACGTTATTAAATAGACAAAACCCCATCGCTCTTTCAGCGGTTGCGTGGTGCCCGGGCGGCCGCACGGGAACGAAAGCATTCGATACTTCGCCAGTCATAACTAAATCGATAGCCTGACAAGGAGCTCCAGCAGCGTGTCGAGCGGCATCCAGCGAACGCATCGAAAGCGTCGTGTCTGCGTCGAGGTAGCCGACGCCTTCGGCCACGGCACGTTCTACTTGCTTGTAGAGATGCGGTGAATGAGCGGCTTGAATATCGCCTCGTGGTGCTTCTTTCGCTTCCACTTCCAGCAAACTTTTCCAAAGGTCCTGGTCCTCTCGCAAGGCATTCATCACAACCGCATAACGCGACGGAGTTTCGGGATGATGTGGACCGGTATCGTGTTCTTGAAAGATTGGGTGATGGACGATGGCTGTCGGCATAGGTTTCTATTCGTCTTTTAGACTGGCACAAGTGTTATACAAAGCCTAACATTCGGCGCTCAAGAATGAAAAAGCGAGACAGCTTAGTCCGTCGATTTATGCAGGTTTTTATCAGCGAAACATACTTACCTTCTCTAGGTTGAGTATGAACAATCCACCAACTGCGCTTGGTGGTATTCCCCTGCTTCGATTCGAGCTTTTCTCTAGGTTAAGTATGAACAATCCACCAACTGCGGTTGGTGGTATTCAGGGTAAAAAATCGGCGTAATCGGTGGATGACTTTCTCGGCCTTGTCTCACGCGAGCCCTGTTCTCTTCTGCATTATGCCGATAAACCACTTCAACCAGGGCGTACTAATACAAAACAGCTCGATGTAGTTCACTCAAACATCAAATCGGTTCACTCATCAACTGAATCGGCCATTTGCTGCGGTTTTCCACTGGAAAGAGCTAACCGAGCACAAAGGGAACGACTATTGCGACCCCATCAAGTGAAGTTTTCAAGGTCAAGATCAAATCCGTTGCTGAACAAGCATAGGGAGATGCTCATGAAGAGATTGTTAGTCTTGATAGTTGTTTTAAGTTTGTTAGTTCTCGGCGGAACATTGGTATCAGCCGACGGACAAACGCGAAATCGCCATAAATCGAAGTTTGGACGTAAGGCGCGTACGGTGGCAATTATCGCGGGTGGCGCTGGAGTTGGCGCGCTAGTCGCCGGCAAAAAAGGTGCGGCCATCGGAGCCGGCGGCTCGGGACTCTATGCTTTCAATCGACGTGCGGCGCATCGGCATTTTAAGGGTCGAACGCGAACTGCTGGGACAGTCTTAAGCGGCACTGCGTTAGGGGCTGGCGTAGGCGCAGCGGCTGGTGGCAAACGTGCCGCCGCAATCGGTGCAGGGGCTGGTGCTGGTGGCTCATATCTCTACTCGCGTCACCGTCTACCTCGAAGACGTTACTAATTGAAGCGAAACTTTCTAATCATATTCACAATGACGAATTAACCGAAACGGAGAGAAACAGCGATGGCATATGAAGAACAAGAGGCAAGACAAAGTCGGGTCGTAGTTGAAACACCAACGGCCAGGCGGGAGGTTGTCCATTCACAGTCGGTGCAGTCACCTGATCGGAGCGGCATATCCGCAGGTATGGTGGGCGTACTGGTCGTGGTTGCGATCGCTCTCATCACGATACTGGTGTTGTTCTGGATGAGTAATCAACAAGCTATCGACCAGAACGCAAACATGGTGGCGCAGCAACCGCCACCGCCGGTAATACAACAAGCACCAGCGAGTCAACCGCCGGTAATAATTCAACAGCCGGCTCCGGTAACACAGCCGGCGCCTATCGTGATTACACCACCTGCTGGTGGTAGCACAACATCACCTGCAAACGATGATTCAACAGTTCAGTTGAATATCGATAAGCAGTTAAATGATGACCCAACCTTTTCGAGTTTGGGCATAACCGCGACAGTGTTGAATGGCAAAGTTACCCTACTGGGAACCGTTAAGAGTGAAGCACTGAAAAGCCAGGTAGAAAAGATGGTGAAAACGGTCAAAGGGGTAAAGGCTGTCGACAATCAGATTACGGTGATAGCTGATTAATCTAATTTTCACCGGGGACAGAAACGCCGCGCCTGAATATTGGTGCGGTGTTTCTGTGTTTAGAAAAGATCTATTTGTCATTGGTCATTTGACATTTCTCATTTTCCATTTTTGCCGCGGAGCGGCCCAAGGATAAAGCCCAGGGTGGAGCTCAGCGAAACCCTGGGGTAAGGCGTTGAAAAATAATGCGTCCTGAAAGGACGCGAGCCCGAAGGAAGGTAATCGGCCCATCAGGATCTAGATGAACTTGTCCATCGCTCGCGTCCTTCCAGGA
>JBKPQV010000097.1:0-3921 GCA_046734235.1 Acidobacteriota bacterium | reverse complement strand
ACCAAGATTAGGGCTGGTGGTTCCTACCTGAAACAAATCCTTGATCTGCTCTTCAAAACCCGGCGTGTGGGTCATTATGTTTTTAAGAGTGATCGGTTTTCCAAAAGCGTCCGGGATCTTGTAATCGAGATAAGAATTTACGTCCCGATCGAGATCAAGTTTTCCCTGTTCATACAACTGCATGATTGCGGTCCACGTAAACAGTTTTGACACCGACCCTGGTCGAAACAACGTTTCTTGTGCGGAGACAGGCTTCTTCTTTTCAACATCGGCGTAACCATATCCCTTCGCCAGAAGCACTTTGCCGTCCTTAACGACTGCGATGGTCGCGCCCGCAATGTCGTCCTGCTTCAGCTGAAGAGGCACAAGCCCATCGAGAAAACTTTCTACGTCAGCGGCGGTCATCTCGCGTGGCCCGCCTGGCGCCGGCGCTGCAATCGGTTGCGACTCTTCGGTCTTGGTAGGTTCCGGCTTGGAAGGAACCTGTCCTGTCACGCTTAAACCAAAGAACACGACCAGTAATAACGCAATCGTCTTTTTCACAATGAACACTCCATGAATCCGCCCTCTGTCAGACCAATTACTTTCCATTGGTCTGACTTGAAGGCTATTTATGAATTTCAAAAGATTAAGATTTTGGCAGCAATACGAGGTTTGGTCGTTCTGCCTGGACCAGCGTCAAACTTTTCGGCTTACCATCCGCAAGATCAAACTCCGCAAAGAATCCTGCGGGGGCCCCTTCGAGTTTGAAACGATTTGCCGCCACAGGCACGAGCGAGTAGAGCGGTTGTCCCGGCACATTTGCCTTCAATCCACCATTGATCAGTTCAATAGAGATTTCCAATGGCGGAGTTGCCAAACCATACTTACCTACATACTTCTTGAGTTCGGTTTCACTCAACGGAACAGCCGAGACAGGACCGGATGGCTCAGTCACACGGTTGAATTCCGAGATTCCCTCAATATTCATTGAGTCCACTCGGCCTTGAGTATTCAGCCTAAAATTGACGAACGCTTTCCCTTCGCTCCGATCCCGCCACACAATCCGAAAAGTATCGTAGTTCCAATGTTGTAAATCGCCGGTGAAGTATGGCCCAAAGCGAACGACCAATTTTGAATTCTCAAATCCCACTTTGCTTTCGCCATACATTTCACTTTGGAAGGTTCCCGAGTATTTCTCGAGAGGCAATGAAGGTTGAGTATCCTTCACCCGGTCTGCTTCTTGTTTTTTCTCGGCGGTTCTGGCCTGCTCCTCCAGACCTTTCATCACCTTTAACATCTCAGCACACCAATCTCTCGGCGGAGCATTCAGATAGAAATCAAAGACCTTGAACATCAACGCTTGAGGGAGGATGTTTCCGCCGAGATTTGTCAGAATTACGACTCCGAGTTTTTCCTCCGGAATCATACCCACTCCAGCCCTCATCCCATCGATCGCGCCACCGTGTTCGACTACTTTTTTCCCGCGGTAATCACTAAGAAACCATCCCATTCCGTAATTAAGAAAATGCGCAGCTGGATAAAGGCTACCTTGCTGGCCTTCAAGACGAATAACAGTTTGCGGACTATGCATTTCTTTAATAGCTGCGGAACTTAGCAAGCGTTGCCCCTGATAGACTCCATCTCCCAACTGCAGTCTTAACCATTGGGCCATGTCCTGTACATTGGAATTGATCGAACCCGCAGGAGCAATGTTGTCGATATTGCGCCACGCGATCGCCTGAACTTTGTCATCGATTTTTGCATGTGGCGTGGCCACGTCATTAAAACTTGCGAGCGCCTTGATGCTCGTGCTCGACGATGTCATTCCCAATGGATTAAAAATTCGATCGCGAACAAAATCGTCCCAACTCTTGCCTGTGATTGATGGAATGATCTGACCAGCCGCCAGGTACATAACGTTCTGGTAGCCAAATCGAGATCTCAGACTCCACGTTGGCTTGAGAAATCGAACGCGGCGAATAACTTCGTTGCGGTCGTAGGGTGACGCATACCAGAGCAGATCACCGCGAGTGAGCCCGCTGCGATGTGTTATCAAGTCGTTAACCGTCAATTCACGTGTGCTGTAAGGATCATAAAGCTGGAAACCTGGAAGATATTTTGTAGCCGGATCGTCCCATTTCAACTTGGAGTCGTCCACCAACATCGCAAGTGATGCTGCCGTAAAAGCTTTTGAAGACGACCCAATTGCAAACAAAGTCTTTTCATCTACGGGTTCCGGCTTATTCAATTCGCGTACGCCAAAGCCCTTGGCAAATACGATCTTGTCGTCCTTTACAATTGCGATCGCGACTCCGGGTATTCCCCACTCCTTAATCGCTTTATTTACATACTCATCAAAGTCAGCCCCAGGTGCCACTTGCTGTGCGGACACGACTTGCGCGAGTACCAAAACGACGACCGCGATTATTGAGAATCTAACTTTCATTTCTTTATCTCCGTTCTAGCTACACAGTCCAGATCTGTGAAAGCACACGTCCAAAGTTTCCACCTAGAATTCCTTCGATATCGGAATCACTGTACTTGCGACGAATCAGCCCTTCAGTCAGGTCAAACATTCGTTTCGGATGATTGAGGCCCTCGATGTCAATTTTTTCCCGGAAGGCATAGCTTCCTTTGTAACCGGCGCGCAGTTGTTTGTTGAGTTCCGGCGGCATTGCATCATAGCCATATAGATCCATGTCACTGCCAACTCCGAGATGCTCTGGTCCAATTAACTTTCTGACGTGATCAAAATGATCAAGCACGTGCTCAACGGTTGTGGGCTCATCTCCCTTAACGAACATTCGCACACCGGTGATTCCCATCACGCTGCCTGCGTCGCCTACTTTCTTTATCGCTTCGTCAGTTTTCAGGCGTGGATGACCGGGTACCAATGATCTGCAGTTTGAGTGGGTGATCAGCACTGGATTCTTGGAGATTTCGAATGCATCTAACGTAGTTCGATCGCCACAATGTGAAACGTCAACAGCCATTCCCACTTTGTTCATTCTTTCAATGATCGCTACTCCAAAGTCCGATATTCCCTCATCACGGCGTTCAGTCGAGCCGTTACCAATCAGGTTTCGGGAGTTGTAGGTAAGCTGGGAAACGCGCTGGCCCAAAGCGCGAAAGAAATCCACATCGTCAGGCCGGCGAAAATGCTCGGAATTTTGGAGGCCAAGGATGATGCCAATTTTTCCAGACTTCTTAACACGCTTTAAGTCCGAAGCGCTGTCAATGCGCATAAAGTGCTGATCATCGTTTGCAATGAACCCATTCCAGGCGGCAAAAAATTGAAGTGCGTTATCGTAGGCATTCGGGCCGCCCTGTCCCACCGCTGGATGGAAAATGTTGATTCCCGAATCGATGAATGGCTGCAAGTCAGCTGCTGTAAATGATTCCGGATCTTTGTGCCACTTGTTTTGCTTGTTGAAGTCGAGTGTCAAAACGCTCAACATGTCGATGACTGTTGTACGTCTTATCAAGTCGACTGTCTTGCTGGAGTATTCGGCTGTTGAATTGGCAAATAGTCTGAAGCGCCCGCGATTTATCATTGGCGCGACCAATGATGCGGTAGCCGCCAGCGCTACGCTCCGCAGCATTTCTCTGCGTGTAATTCTGCTCTTAGGTTTCATCACAAGTCTCGTCGGCGCGAACCTCCCTGGAGTGCGGTGGCCTGGCACCGCTTTGTCACAGCGATTGTTGCCTATCGTGGCTCAAGAGACGTGAAGTACGAGTCACGCTGTGACAAAGCGGTGCCAGGCCACCGCACTCCAAGGAGGTTCGTGTCGACGAGACTTGTGATGAAACCTAAGAGCAGAATTACACGCAGAGAAATGCTACGGAACGCAGCGCTGGCGGCTACCGCATCATTGGTCGCGCCAATGATAAATCGCGGGCGCTTCAGACTATTTGCCAATTCAACAGCCGAATACTCCA
>JBKPQV010000096.1:0-4939 GCA_046734235.1 Acidobacteriota bacterium | reverse complement strand
CGTCTGAAGCATTCAAGTATCTACAACGATCATTGCGACAGTTTGAATACGACTTGGTAGCAATGAAGAAGGAGCTCAATGAGCTTACTCAGCTGAGCTCGCAGCTTTAGTCCCAAGCAGCTTTGCGCAAAAGTCCTAACTCTCCTCTTGTCTTCTCTCACCATGGAAATGTGACAACACCGTTCAACTCCCGTCATTGACTTTTCCACAGACTTGGACTAACTTTCTCTCCGCTGACACTAATCACGGTTGGATATTCTCATTCAAGCACTTCCTCGGGTGCACCCCTGTAATCCAACCAATCAGTAACACGTTCTTTGGGTTGTCCTTGACCTCGCATCGACTGAAATTTGAAAGTTAACTAACTTGTAAGCCAGATTTATTTATTAATGTCATGTCGGGCTTGAGGCTTCTTCACGTTCAAACCGGCTGTCCACCCGCACGTCTCCTTTTGAGACCTGTCCTCGATGGCACCGGATTACCCGCCGGATGCAATCTGCTGCGCATCCGTGGCGAATTGTCAGACACAGTTTTGCAAAGAACGGCTCCTCAGATCGCAGTCGTCGAGCATTTTGCTGACCGAAGTGCATCACTACGAACCGTTCGTTGCTTGCGTACTTCCAGTACATCGCTTCCAATCATTTTGATCGCGTGGGAGAGTTGCGAAGACTTTGTTATTGATGCTTTCAACGCCGGCATCTCTAAATACCTCAAACTTCCTGGCCAGCTTAACCAACTCTATATCGTTCTCAACGAACTCATTCAGCAATTATGCGCACCCGAATGCAGTGACTCGATTCTCATTAATTCCTCGTTGATTGGAACGAGCTCGTCGATTTGTGAACTACGTCGCTATATAAGCCAGATTGCGCCGAGCGACAGCAATGTTTTGATAACTGGTGAAACCGGAACCGGCAAAGAACTTGTGGCCCAGCTAATTAAGGACAACAGCGCGCGCCGCAATCGTCCCTTCATTTGTCTAAATAGTGCCGCCATTCCTGACGCCCTCGTCGAAAGCGAACTATTCGGCTATCAAAAAGGGGCTTTTACGGGTGCGTTTACTGCGCAGGAAGGAAAACTTGCCGCCGCGAATCATGGCACTGTTTTCTTTGATGAAATCGGAGACGTAAGTCCGAATGTTCAGGCGAAACTACTGCGGGCCATCGAAAGTAAAAAGATTTATCGTCTCGGAAGTAATCGCAGCTGCGACCTCGACGTTAGAATTCTGGCCGCTTCCAATCAGGATCTTGAAGCTGCGACACAGCAAAATCGATTTCGCACGGATCTATACTACAGACTGAATGTGATTCGAATTGAAGTGCCTCCGTTGAGAGAGCACGTCGAAGATCTACCTGTGCTGGTCGACCATTATTTGAGACTATTCAGCAAGAAATTTAAGACGAATGTTGTTGGGTTAAATGTTGGATCTATGGACTTATTATTTGCGTACTCCTGGCCGGGGAACGTAAGAGAGTTGCGCAATGTCATGGAAGCAACATTCGTTAACCTACCCAAAGGTTCTGATCAAGACAGCGTTGATCTGCCTTCGCAGGTCAGGAGTCATTTACTTCGATCATCGCAAATCCATGGCGGCAATTCTATGCATGCAATTACTGAGCGCACAGCAATTTTGCGTGCACTTAATGGCGCCAACTGGAACCGCACGGAGGCTGCAAAAAGTCTGCACTGGTCGCGAATGACACTTTATCGAAAGATGGTTCGTTACGACGTAGAAGACAGCAAGAGAAATGTAAGGTAGCTCAATGTCTAAATCCATCGAGACGGGAACAATATAGTTTCGTGAACACAGTCAACGTATCGCACAAAGAAGTACTGGTTCAATTTCAACTCCGTCTGTGCTCTATCTTAGGCATCTTCCTGGAAACTCTCTGCGTCTCCGCGTTCTCTGCGTCGAGGCGTCAGTAATGTTCTTGCCAACTTAAGACTTTTTCAACGCAGAGACGCGGAGAACGCAGAGGCGCAGAGAATAAATTTCAAAGAGTACCACTACCCACAAAGAAGTCATTCATGATTGACACTGTGCATTCCTTAGGCGCCGTTATTGACTGGTGAGTCTCCGCAAACTGGTTGCATCGCGAACGAGAATGTCAGATCCCAATAGCACTGGCACCGACCAAGTTGGACTACTTGCTACTTCATATTTTTGCTCAATAGCGAATTTTGGTTGATTCCGTTTTGCTACTATCAGTTCAGCGCCGTTGGTAAGAAAAATTAAGTCGGTGGGAGTTAGTAAAACTGATGCGTGTTCACCTTCGCGTCCCTCAGTGGCCCACTTCACAACTCCAGTCTTCGCATCCAACGCAACAAACTGACCTTTCCTCTTGGATGAATGACCATAAATCAAGCCATCGCCAAATACCGGTGAACTCATGTACATCGCCACATCCTTGTTGTGCCAATCCTCCGTTACCTGCCACTTGCCGTCATTCAGTTTGAGTGAATAGGAATGTGTTCCCTGGCGGGTGCCGGACACTATCAAGTTCGAACCCGTCCAGATGGGCGTCATGATGTTTTCATGCCATTCATCAGGAAAAGGTATGGACCAGAGTTCTTTACCCAGCTTAGGATCCAGACCGATGATTGACTCCTGAGTAACAGTAACGATCTGGTTGCCACCGCTCAGGTTGATTACGACGGGCGAGGCGTATCCTGGTCCGGGTCCGGTCCACTCCCATATTGTCGCCCCGGTCTTGGGATCAAGGCTGAAGACTTTACCGCCATGGATATCGCTTCCAACTTGCACGATCAAACGATCGTCAAGCATGAGTGGTGAAGCTGCCGTACCGCAAAAGAGTTTTGAAGTGTCGATGTTCTTGGAAAAATCTTTCTTCCATAGTTCGCGTCCAGTGGCGACATCCCATGCAGCCAGAACCGCCGATACACCGAGCGTGAAGAGTTTGTCGCCAACCACAAGCGGCGTGGCGTTGGGACCTTTCGCCATCTCAACGGCATACTGGTTCTTTTGATATGGCGCGGTATATTTCTTTTCCCAAAGCACCTTGCCGTCCGCCAAAGAGATCGCCATAACCTTTTCGTCGGGATCGTTTCGGCTGTTAATGAAGACACGACCGCCGGCTACGACAGGTGACGAATAGCCCTCGCCAACCTCGACCTTCCATCGCTCGCGTAACCCTTTGGGCCAAGAGGCAGGAGCACTAAGCTGAGATACAGATCCATTGCGTGTTGGGCCACGCCATTGATTCCAGTCCTGGGCGGAAATTTGACTAGCGCTTCCTAAAACCAGGGTGATCAACAAGAGGTTTTTCATGGTGATTAGATCTTCAGATAAATTTCTACAATTCGGGAGACTGGTAAGAAGCTTGAAGATGATATCGTCTTATCAATCAAATACAAACTCTGTGTTTTCTGTGCCTCGGTGTTGAAATCGATTTTCTAGATCGGTAACTCTAATTTCAACACAGAGGCACAGAGAACACAGAGACACAGAGATGTTTGTCTTGACACTGACTGATCCTCTACCGATAATCCGACTCCCAGACGTACACGCACATAATCTAGTCACAACGGAGCAGCGTTGAATGAAGCGAATTCTCCTTGTTATCGCCGTCGTCGCACTCTATGCACTACATCAGGACATTTGGTTCTGGCGTACCGCACATCCACTCGTCTTTGGTTTCATTCCAATTGGGCTTTTCTACCAGGGTTGTTTTTCAGTAGCCGCCTCGTTGTTGATGTGGCTACTGGTAAAGCAAGCCTGGCCAGCTCATCTTGAAGAAGAGGTCGAACATCCAAAGTCCGAGGAGGATAGCAGGCGTTGATTCCAGCAATCTTCGTTTTCTTATATCTCGCGATAGTCCTTTATATAGGCGTATTCGCCTTCCGAAGAGCCAAAGGCAAAAAAGAAGCAGAAGACTATTTTCTCGCCAGTCGTTCACTTGGTCCCTTTGTATTTTTATTCTCGCTCTTTGGGACCAACATGACCGCATTTGCAATTCTTGGTTCCTCCGGGCACGCCTTTTCTAATGGCATCGTAACCTTTGGCCTGATGGCTTCATCTTCAGGTCTCGTGATCCCTCTGTCGCTGTTTTTCATTGGAACGAGGGTCTGGGCACTCGGGAAGAAGTATGGCTTCATGACGCCAGTCCAGATGTTTCGCGATCGGTGGGAATGCAGCCACATTGGTACGGTAATTTTCGTCGTTCAATCAGTACTGCTCGTGCCTTACATCATCATCGGCATCATGGGAGGTGGCACAACTCTCAATGCCATTAGTGGCGGCGCCGTCCCGTTCTGGTTTGGCGGTGCGATCGTTGCCATGGTGGTGATGGGTTATGTGTTCTTTGGTGGAATGCGCGGCACTGCCTGGGTCCATACCTTCCAGACAATTCTGTTCCTGTCTTTCGGCGCAATTTCAATAATCGTGATTGGCTATGGAATGGGAGGGTTTAAAAGTGCAGCCAACGCTATGCTTGCGTCGCCGGCTCTTTCTCCTTTGCTAACACGTGAGCGTATCTCACCGTATTACTTTTTCAGCTATACATTTATTCCTTTGTCCGCAATTGCATTTCCTCACATGCTTATTTTCTGTCTCACAGCAGAGAAGATGAAGCACTTTAAGAAGACTGTGATCTTCTATCCATTATGTATTCTTGCGATCTGGCTTCCATGCGTGTTCCTCGGTGTAATGGCCAATCGGGTCGCGGATGTTCCTGAAATTCGCGCGAAGCAGGAAGCCAGGCGTGTGCTTGCGACCCAGGGCAAAACGATGACGCCCGAAGCACGCGACGATCTGCGTGAAAAATCTGCTGGTGACGATGTGATCATGTTGCTATTGCAGCGTTACGCACCGCTTTGGTTAGCAGGTCTGCTGGGTGCCGGGATAATGGCGGCTGTTATGGCCAGCGACTCACAAATTCTCGCTCTCTCGACAATGTTTACGGAGGACGTCTTTGCTTTC
>JBKPQV010000095.1:0-10130 GCA_046734235.1 Acidobacteriota bacterium | reverse complement strand
GCACGAGCCTCCTTTCGTTGGAATCTCACACCTGCTCTCATACCACTTTGAACAGCTCCATGTAAAATCTGGCCCACGTAAGTTACTTCAACTGCAAAAATTGCATATATAAAAGCGGTCTCGCGAGATTTATGTTGGCGTTCGAGGTCGGAGAAAAATCTAGCCCGGAATCCAGATTTTTTCTGCATTAATTACCTCGATCTTGGGCGGAAACATCAATGGCGCCGGGCACTTAGTGAAGAACACAAAACCCTTGTAACTCGTCAGGTATTGATAGTTCGTCCGGATAATTCCTCCAGTCGCGCTGATAACTAAGGGCTTCTCAGTTTTTCGCAGGATGACATCGAAATCTTCCGGACTAACCGATATCAAAACCCCGCTGGCTTTGATCGCATTGGCTATGGCAGCCGCCGCAGCGTGGGACATTGTCAACCTCCAACTAGCTATTCATAGCTGAGCGCATCGACGGCGTCCTGACGTGCTGCTCGAAGGGCAGGGTATAAAGCACCGATCGTTCCGCCAACCAATCCAACGCCTAACGCAATAAGTACCCAGCGCGGTTCAATCTCTATCGTTAAGCTTGTCACACGCATCACTGCGAAGCGTGCCGCCAATGTCAAAAGAACGCCCACAGCTACCCCGAGGAAACTGACCACAATAGCTTCCTGTTCAATTACCCAGGCAATCGCCGGTTTTGACATACCAAGTGCTTTCAGTATTCCTATTTGTCGCGTCCGCTCAGTCACTGTGGTGTACATTGCGAGCAAGATGACCAACATACTAATTGACGCGGCTACTCCAACTACAACTTTAATGAAAATGTTCAGAGCCGGAACGCCGCTGGCATAAAGCTCCGGCAGATCCCGGGTGAAGATCAACTGATCGCTTGGAAATCGCTCCAGTATTCGCTTGCCCACTTCATCCTGTTTTGCCGGATCCGCGCAGGCAACCAGAATTGCAGTTGCCTTACCTTCTGACCCTTCCTGTTCTTGTAAAGTCGCCAGCGGGACCTTCACGCGGCCGCCTCCCGGAGGTTCATAGACACCAACGATTTTGAATGGCCGGCGAAAGAGTTGGACAGTGTCGCCGATTTTTGCCTTGCGGCGCTCTTTCCACTCGGGATCCACGATCGCTTCATCCCCCGAAACTAGTTTTCGACCTTCACGGATTGTAATGCCGGCAAGGTTCGCGTACTGATCATAATCAATGCCGTCGATCAGGCGCGAACCAAATCCTGAATCTGTTGAGTCAAGTGTTTGCCCGATTGGCGTGGCAGCGCGAACTCCGGGTATGGTTGCCAACTCAGCGGCATGTGATGCCTGGAGTGTAAACGGTGAAGATCCACCTAAGCTGATTGAGCCAGAAGCGCGAATCATGATCTGTGCGCCAATATTCGACTCACGCCGTCCGCGCTCATGCAAAACCCCATGGGCCAGGCCGACCGTAAAAACGATCAGCAATACACCCACACCGGTACCGAGGATACTGACAGCCGTTCGAGCTGGTCTGTGCGCGATATTTGAGAAGACGAGACTATCCATAAGTCGTTGTAATCGAGGACTCCGATCTAACAATCTGCGCCACGCGTTAGGCAATGTGCGCCAAGTTAATACTAACAAGCCAACAGACGTCCAACACACAATCGCGGCCTTACGAACGAGAGCGAGGGCGAGACCCGCAGCCGGCGTGAACCCCAACCCTTTCTGCAGGATGACTTCTGTTCCACCTTCATAAACGCCGATCGTCCCGGGAACAAACGCAAAAGCGAAATTGATTACCTTCGTGAGTGACTCAATTATATAAGCCTGGCTTACGAGCGGTGAGAACCCGAGCATCTTAAGTGCTACATATACTTCAAGAACACTCGAGGCGTGGGAGAGGAGGTCGCAAGCGATCATTCCAAAAAAGGCGCCGGGATGATGTTTATAAAAATCATAGACTTTAGACTCGAGGTGATAGATGTGATGTCTACGTTTGAGAATCACCTTTGGGCTGAGCCGTAACTGGGCGAGCAGATCTATAGCCCACGTCAAAAGCATGACTCGTCGCTTGGCGGCGAGCGCAGCGGCGATGATCCCCAATGCGGCGACAGCCGCGATGATAATGAGTATGGTATAGACAGGAGTGGGCAGCGGGTAGCTCAACAGCATGACGCAGGCACCACTCAACACGAAGAACACAACCGAGAGGTTGTAGAGCAGATTATCTACAACAAGAGCAGGAACACCGTAAGTGAGCGGGACTCTCTTTCTCAACAAAGCAACTTTGGTTGCTTCACCGAGCAATGGACCAGTAAAGGTTAAAAAGCTTATTGCCTCTCCGCCCAGCCGCGCCGCGAACGCCTGGCGAAATGTGATTCGCCGATGCTCCGGAGGGACGGCCGCACGCATCGCAATCGTGCGCAGGAAGTGCCTCAAACCGCTAATGCCGACGATTACAAAAAAGCCAAAGCCGATCCGCAGAAGGGCATCAAACAGTGGTTGGACACCAACTCGATTGATTACAAAAACAAGTAGCGCGAGACCTAAAAGGAAGGCAAGTGTTTGTAACCAGAGAAATGAGCGGCGGGACTTCGATTGAGCAGAAGCTTCTGGGTCGTCAGAGAGTTCTTCGATCTCCTCTTCTTTCCAGTCTTCTCCCAACTCTTCAGATTCAATCAAGGCGATGCAATTGCTCCACTAACCGCGGTTTTTCGATCGTCAGGACGTCCTGGCAGTAGTTCTTTGATTACACGCCCAGGAAACCGTCTGAATCCCTTCTCCCACAAGGCCGGAACGGGAGTGCTATCATCGCGTAAATCGCCAATTAATGCCAACAGCGTAGGGACGAAGCTCAAACTGTCATAAGGTTCCTCAATTGTTTGTGCTTGAGCCAGACCGGTCTCCTTGCCACCCGCGATCATGAAAACTGAATGGGTGGAAATTCGAAAGAACGAACCGTGATTACCTCCGGGATTGAAACCTCGAACGTCGAAGTTCCAATGGTTATTAGCAACAATCAGCATCTCTGGCTCACATAACTCACGTTCGCGCCGAGAAAGCTGAGAAAGGGTTTTCTTATCGTGATCTGAATCGGACTCTCGAGTTGATAGTTCGGGCAATGGATGACGGGCCATTTCTTCGTGCAACCCAATTAACCCGTTGGAATACGCCGTCCGGTGTATTGCCTCCAACCATTCGGTGTCAGTATGCCATTCACTCAACCATTCGGCCTTGTTTGGGGACGGAATCGCAAGGTTAGGATCCTCGAAAATATGGAGTGGTAAACCTGGCTGCCACTGAAGGGTCTCGAATTGAATTCGGCCGGCCGCGTCTTGCGTCAGGTGATTAATCGGCAGATAACGAAGACTAAGTCTATCGGACGCATCTGTACGGAAGAGCAGCAATGCTTGCTTGTCTCCACCGTGTATCCAAACGGTATCAGCGTCGAGGTTGCTCTCGTTGACAGCTGGTGCTACCAGTTTTGAATCCAGGCGGGTTATAACCAAGTCGATAGGGTGATTCGATAAGGTGCGTTGGGTGTTCCTAACAGTAACATTGTGTAACAGGTCGAAGTAATTCACCCTTACATAGCTGCGTTCCGAATTGAACGACCCATCTGGATTCAGAACCACTCCTTTATCACTGAATCCCGCAACGTAGTTTTGCAGTTGATAGATCGAATTACGATCACCCATTGATTGTTTGGGGATCACTTCTTCAATCTTCACTTTCACAGGTTCGAACGCCTCAGGAGCGATAGACAGCAACCGTCTCATTATCGCTACATAGAGACTGTATTCCTTTTCCTCGCGCTGCGATCGATCTAGGTTGACGAAGACTCGCTTTGAGGCCTCATCGCGTCCTGCTTCCATGTCTTCCTTCGTAAATTTTTTGGGTTGCGCCTCCCATTCTTTTCGCTGCAGTTCAATGCTGCGCCGCAACGCATTTAGCTCAACATCAAGTTCATCTAAAGTCTGCGACCATTCTTTCCTGCGCGAGTCGAGCGTTCGGAAGAATTCGTCGGTCACGGCAGCCCGGACTGTTTTGTCGAGATCCGATCGTTGTAGCTGTTGTAATAGCATTTGCAACTTGTTGAGGTCGCTATTACGTAGCTGCAAAGATGCTCGCTCGTTTCCGTCAAAATCCAGCATTGCCGTTGGATAGTCGGTGCTTTGTCGCTTAAGGTAATAGGTATTGCTCGTAGTGGTAGTGATCAAGGGCACGAGCGGGTACACGCCCTTGATGGCGTAGTCCAACATCAAACGGCGCTTAGTAATAACGTGGTGACCGCCACCTTCCCGGCTACCCAGCAAAGAGACGAGGTTGAATCCCTGGCTGTAGATTTTTTCGTCCGTATTGAATCCGTGATCAGAAACCAACACCAACGAAGTGTTGTTGGCCAGCGGGCTTTTGTTGATTGCGGTCCAGACCTCGCCAATGACCGCGTCCATATGCTTCAGCGCGACTAACTGAGATTGCGAGTCGTTATTATGGTGGGCCACGTGATCAAAATCCGGCATGAAGAGGTCGAGATAACGAAGTTTGGGATCTGCAAGTTTTTCAACCATCTCCCGCACGAGTTGATCTGTTAATGCGTTTCTTAGCTCGAAACCCATGGTCCACTCATCAAAAAGTTCCTTGGCCGACCGCTTAAACCGATTTTGTAATCCATTCTGCAAGGTCGAATATCGGGCTCCTCGCAGAAAGAGTGAAAAAGTCATGTACCGTTCATCGTGAGGGAAAGCATCTGGTAAGAGTGGAATGCCGAGTGAATCGAGTACCTCGACACCAGGCATGTCGATTCGGGAACCGTTTATTCTCGCTACATAGAGCGGGATGAAGTTTAGGTAGTCGTAAGAATGAAGAGTATAGCGGTCAAATTCTACGTTGCCTTTCATCTGGAGGTGCTGACCAGTATCGAGCAACGACCAGGAAGGTGCTGACAGGCTCATTCCACGAACATAAAAATTAGAGAGCCGCGTGCCTCGTTGATAAAAGATGTAGTCGATCCAGGGAAGTGAACTTTTACCGGTCGCAGGATCGATCTGTTTGACGTATCGATCGACTATATTCTGGGGGAGGCCGTCGCATTTTATTAAAACCAATCGTTTTGTTTGTGCCGAACAGGAAAAAGCGACCACGCAAAGTAAAGCAGTGACGTAAAGGGACCGGTAATAACAACGGTATCTCTGCGAGCGGCGAACTGAGATGCCGTTCCGATTAAGGCTGGCTATGTTCATCTTTAGGGCTGACCGACCTTTAGGGGAGAAGCATTAATAGTAGCCGCAATCGGTTGAATTCTTTCATCCAGTCGCCGGAGGTTTGCATCCGCGATGTCTCGCCACATCGAGTCGAGCGTTTGATTTTTAGAAATCTTCTGTAATTCGTTACGGGCCTTGCTGTTACTAATACGAGAGAGACTGTCAAGACAGGCGCGCCGAATTTCATCATCTCGTGTGCGGAAGAAAATAGTTGTAGTCGCCGAGACTGCCTGACCACTCGCCGCATAACCATGATCGGCAATGAAATTCAGCGAGTTTCTTATGTCGTTGATGTTCCAGGCCACTTCAACTTCTGCACTCGATTTGGCAACTTCGCGTAGGAAAGTAGTGTGGTAATTCAGCCGGCGGGCAATATCTAGACGACTTTCCATATCACTGGTTCGTTCTTCACGGTGCACATACTTACCAAACGTCAGGACGTTTGCAACGCGAAAGAAGATCTGCGTGTTGTGTTTATGTTCAAGGGGCATTAATTCTGCACGTCGATCTCGTTCAACCTTTGCGGCCAGGCCGTCGGGATCTTTAGCGAAGGCGACGAGTGCTTGATACTGTTCACGCGCTATTCTCGCTTCAACTTCGAAATCGTTTTCGAGTGGATTTAGAGAGATATTCTCAAGCCTTCCGCTGACCTCGTCACGCAGCGTCGGATTCATCGATTCATTCAACGCGAGCAAAAGCTTCAGCTGTGAGTAAGCTGCGAGCCTGGAAGGTTGATTGATGTCGATACCGCGGCGGCCAGTGACCCAATCATAAACAGTTCGCCCGAGGAAGAAAGGAAGGTTCCCAAACTTCGACACTGAAAGAATATTGCGCGTCACGTCATTCAGAACACGTCGAGACATTTCGCGCTTCTTCGGATTATAGGTATCGCGAAAGTCAACAAGCAGAGTCGGAATCTTAGGATAATCGAGTCCGTAAAGCGCAAGCGGAATCATAGCGACTTCGTGCGCACCGGGCGTGTCTTGGTCAACCTGTACGCCTTCGGAATCGAAGTACCGGTTCTCTACGTAACCCTGCCAGGTTCCAAGTCGTTTATCAGTCCAGGGATTAGCGATATTTAGAAAGCGTCCACTGTAACTGGCGCCTTGCTTCTTCTCCAGATCGGCTTTGGATACCCACAACAGTCCATGTGTCGCGCTGCCATCGGGCATCAGGAGTGGTTCAAAATAAAGCGATTCGGATTCCGCTCTTTGACGGAGCAGCTCCCAGTTGTGACCTCTTTCGTCCCTGGTCTGGGCAGTCTTTTTGTTGTAGTAGCTCAAAAGCTTAGTGTCATCCACGAGCCCACCGAACGTTTTGTCCGTTAACAAGAGGCGGGCTTGAATTTCAGCCATCTCGGATTCACTAAAGGCGGATTCACCTTTTACTGCCTGGTACAGGGCCAGTACAGAAAGGGCCCGAACAATGTGTGACTTTCGATAGTCAGAAGTGTTCTTCCGATACGTACTGGTTGATGCCTTGATGGCAACACTGTACGGATCGAGCAGAATGTTCTGTAGCGCGGTCCAAAAGAGTTTGTCCCACACTTCGTTTTCTGGCGCTGCCAGGTCTAGGGCAGGTGGCGGTACCTTTTGCGCACCTTCTTTGTTACCAACCCTCGTGTAGAGAAAGGGAACTGCAGCAGCCAATCGTTGCTTGTTGGTTGGTCTTGTATAGGTCAGGGGCCAGACGTAACGCAGCCTGTCGTTTTCGCGATTTTCATCGCCGAGCGTGTCGCGAAGTATCGACGCCAGTGGAACCCACTGATCACCTTCGTTAGTTCCCAAACCAGCAAGCTTCGCCTGGACAGTGATTAGTTCAGCTCCTCCGGCGACCTCAATTTTTTCCAGCCTTAGGATCTGCGACAGGTCGGAAGAAGCTTCTGCGACTGATTTGGATTCTTCAGCAGGGGTCTGGGCCAGACAGACTATCCGGAAGAGCGGAGAGACAAAAAGAAGAACTGAGAAAAGCAGGCTTAAACTGGGGAACCAGGGCCTTCGCGTTTTGGTCGTCATCTTTGTTGTTTGCTAATTGGCTACACGCAACAATATCTGGCGAATGGGGACTTTTTCCGGCACTGAACTTTCAAATTTCGTAAGAACCAGCTGTTTTCTTTGCACCGTTCCTTTTCATTGAGCAACAATCATTCCCCATCGAAGGTACAATGAAATATACCATCACTTTAGGACCAGTCGAATCAGTTTTTCTGCCCCTTTATGACAGGAACGTCACTGTAACAACCCCTCCAGGGTGTTCGTTCCAAAACACCAAAACGCTACAGACACTCCATGATTGAGACGTTTATACACATTTCCCTGTTAACGAAACACTGTCACTTCTACTAGTCGTGAGTGGTTACTTGGCCGTCGGGGAAGTAGGGTGTGACCCAGATTGTCCAGAGGCCTCGGCTTCTTTTCCTTCCTTTGGAGCAGGAGGCTGCCACCCGGTTCGTTCCAAAAGTGGGACACTGAAGCGAATTGGGACAGCAAAGTTTGATGCTTGATTCTCAGTGAAGACAGCGAAATTTACCCCAATTACACGACCGGATGGTCCAAACAGTGGGGCACCTGAGCCACCCTCCGCTGTGCGGGCGTCATACGCGATGCGCCGGACATCCAGGTCGGTAATGTTCCCTTGCGTGGTTAACGGTTGAATACGCTTTGTTTCCGCCAGGTAGCCAAGCAAAGCGTCAAGCGAACCGTAACGTTGTTGGATCCCGCGAGATTCTGCGTCATCGAGCAACGCCAGGAGTCGATCTGGTCCAGATGGATAGCCCATCATGACAACGGTCTTTCCAACAGCCACAGCGTCGGGATCGGTTTCCAATGGCAACAACGGAATTGATTCCGGAATCTCCGCGATTTCTAACGAACAGACTGAAAGGTCATCCTTTTGCCCCGCCACCAGGAATTTTAGTGGAATTGCTTGCGGGTAATCGGGGAAGTAAGCCGTTAGTTTTTTGAGTCGAGGTTGACTGCGAACGCTGATCAAACTCTGCGCGCGATCATCAGCCAACCAGGGCTGGGCGATATGTCGGTTCGTGAGGATGAACCCGTTTCCTACGTAGAAACCAGTTCCAACAAATTCGTACTCGGCAATCGCCGCATGGCTATCAGGCGTTAGCGCGGCTGGGGTATCAGTGCTTTGCGCCGCAGCACCACTCTCACTCGTTTGCGCCTCCGGATAGCGAAGTGGCCTGCCCGTGCCCGCTTCGACAAAATAGTAAGACCCAGAAATGAGACAGACGCCTCGACCGTATTCACTACGCAGTTTGACGGCCAGCGACAAGCTATCGCGTATTTCTTTGTTCGCTCTTCCGAGATCAGATAGTTGATCATTCAACTTTGCCGACTGCTGTTTCATTTGGCCCAACTGGTCGCCCTGTTCCCCAATCAAACGTCGACTGCGTTGCAGCTCTTTGTACATTGCGAAGCCGATGTAGAGAATTCCGCCGACCAGGGCCACGGCGATCGCCAGGGCGATTAGCTTTGTGCTGGGATTGATCTCGCGCACTAGTTCGCGCGTGAACTCCCTAAGGAAGACTTTTGCGTCGTCGCGCCTTGCCGTAGCGGCAGATTCAATAGCCGCAGCTTCGATAAAGGGCGCTACGTGTGTTTCCTTTGAACCGCTGGGAACAACCGCAGGTAAAGACCTGATTGGAAAAAACTGCAGAATCAAGTCGGAACCCGCCACACGAATCTCATCGCCGTCTTCGATGGTTGAGCCAACCTCAAATGTCTCACTGTTCTTAGTAACTTCTAAGGTGCGATCAATAGCTAAGACATAATAAAGGCCCTCGCGGCGCCCTAATTCCAGCAAGTGTCCATTTGTAGAGTTTTTTGGGAGTGACGATGAGCGAAGTCGAAGATCAGCGCCTTCGGAACTTCCAATTCTCACGCGTTCGTCCGTGAGGATTTCAGTGTGCCGGTCTTCGCCAGAGGAGATATGAATAACCAGGCCGGTTGCCATACAAATTCATCAAACGTATAAGCGTCGAGCGAACCGTGAAGGGTGTAAAAGCGTATCGGTCCTGCTTTCGATGCCTCAGCCACATTCTACAATGAAGTTGGAGGAAACGGTTAACGAGAATATTGTCAGACGTTCGTGGTAGCATTGGCCAAGTCTTAACTTATATGGCAAAACAGGAATTCATAGACGATTGCGATCAATTGGCTGAGCTCGCACCAGTTGTGTCGGCTCCCATCCAACACCATGTGTTTGTATGTACCGGTAAATCCTGTTCGGCTGTCGACAGCGCCGAGGTAAAGGCCGCATTCGAGCATGAACTGAAGGCGCGTGGTCTACAATTTGGCACTGAAAAGAAAGGACGAAATCCGAAGGGCAGTGTGGTGTTGACTGAGTGTGGCTCAGTGGGTTTCTGCGCGATTGGCGCGGCAGTAATGATCTATCCGGATGGCGTTTGGTACGCTCAGGTCCGCGCTACGGACGTTCCCGAAATAGTAGAGCAACATCTCGTTAATGGAGTGATCGTTGAAAGGCTGGCGCTGCTGAAGATTCCGCAAAAGTCGAAGTGAAGAGTACTTCGTGTGACTTCGTGGTTCGTCTTTTTTCCAAGACAAAGGAAATGATCCACGAAGTCACACGAACTAGACACGAACTTAGTGTTCTAAAGTTCCCGCCTGCATTGATCTAACCTGCTGAAGCTGCCTGTGCAGCTTTCCACCTTAAGATGGGCTTACGAGCGGCTGCTGCCTCATCGAGCCGGCCGATGCGTGTGTTGTGAGGTGCATTAATCACCAGTTCCGGATCTTCAACTGCTTCCTTAGCAATCGAACGCATCGCTTCAATGAATTGATCTAGTTCCTGCCTGCCAACCGATTCAGTGGGTTCAATCAACATTGCGCCTTGAACAATTAGCGGAAAATAG
>JBKPQV010000094.1:0-2518 GCA_046734235.1 Acidobacteriota bacterium | reverse complement strand
TTCGGCCAAATGTAGATGTAGAAATGCATTCGGTTGGCCGTAGCGTAGACCTTTCTCCAGCAGCTCAACTGCTTTTTTCGGATCACCACCTACGATGCCTGGCGCATTGAGATATACGAGTCCCAGGACCATGTAGGCGCTTCCGTTTTGATAACCCTCGTCCAGACGAAGGACTGTCTCCATCTCGTTGCGAATATCACTTACTGTCGCCAGACCTTGAACGGCCGAATGTTCAGCGGCGCCTCCGTAATTCGCTCCCAGCCAAAAGTGTCCATCCGGTTTTTCATTTTGCAATTGCACGGCAATCTTTCCTGCATCAATACCGTCGCGAAATGCTTTATCGCGTTCATTACCATTATCAGTATGAGTAGCCAGGTAATAGTTAAACTTTGCTAGCTGCCAGGCGGCGTCGTAGTTGCCCGGGTCTTTGGTTTGTGCCTGACGAAGCGCAACGATTCCTTGACGCAGCTTCATGAGATCGTCTCGCTGAGCGTATAACTGTTGTGCTTGGGCGACATCTTGCGCCGCACTAGTCGTAGTTGGAGTGGAAGTTGTTTCACCAGACGACGGCGAAGCACAGGAGTCGAATAGGCAGAAAAATGACAGAACAACACTCAAAAGAATATAGACCTTCATGTAGAGTGAGATGCGTGAGAATTGAGAGGAAAGTAAACAGAAGTGTGGAGAATTCTTGTCTTACGCTAACGCCGCCACCAAACTGTTCAAGTCACCGCTCGCGCAACAATTAGCAAATTGATGAACAAGCGCATGTAATTTGTCGGGCGATACAGTGAATCGCGATTTACCGGAGAGTAAGTGTTGTCTTGCGCGACTCAGTAGTTGACGACAATTATCGGCATTCTTGCGAATGATTGGTGCAATCTCTTCGTAGTCGTAATCGAAAACATCTCTTAGCAGTAGGACCAACTGCTCCTTTGGCGACAATCGCTCGAGTAACACAAAAAACGCAGATGCGACTCCGTCAGAAACAGGCTGTCGCTCCGGAACCGATATTTCCGGGAACGCTGAACCGACCGCTTCTTCATGCCTGACGCACGCGGACTGTAGATGATTTAGACAAAGGCGTTTCAGGATGGTGCTGAGATACGCTTTTGGCGATCTGATTTGGCCGATTTGGCCGAGAGGCGTTTGTTGCCATTTCAGGAAAGTCTCCTGGAGCAGATCTTCAGCGTCTAACCCGTTGCCGAGAATCTTTTTCGCCAACGCCAGGAGATAACTTCGATATTGTGCAAAAACCGCGAGATGCGTCATTTGTCAATGAAGCACGCCATGCTCAAACGGATCAACGTTCTTGATGCTAACCAGAGTCCCAATAATAACTGCCCCCGTAATAAATGCAGTAAGGATACCGAATTTTGCGCCTTTGCTTAAGCCTTGTCCCTTGATTTTGGAAACCTCTGCGTAATTAATATCGTGAGTGTGGCGAGTCTTGTCTTCCCTTAGACTGAACATATTCTCACTCGTTCCCGTGATACGACCCTTTAACTCTTTACCATTTCGTAACCTGATCGAAACGCTTGATCTGAAATCACGAAGCCGCTTGGCAATGTCCAACTTAACCCTGGCCACGTATCCATTGTCTTCCGCTAATTGCTGCCCCGGCGCCACTCTTATGAGCGGTATAAAAATGAGCATAACTGAAAGAACGAAAGATCTTAGTGTTTTGTTCATCGCTGTCCCCCGCTTCTGTGTTAGAGACAAGATGGCGATGAGGTTTGTGACACGTGTTGTCGAGTTCCTTCCAGAATGTGTTAAGACACCACCTGCTTTAGCAGGGTGGAGTTTCAATTTCTTCGCTACTACCATCCCCCCAAAATGCACGAAGACACCACCTGCTTTAGCAGGGTGGAGTTTCAATTTCTTCACTATTAGAGTCGCTGAAACAAAGGATGAGAGGGGGCACAAAACCCTTCCTCACGCAACCAGGGTCAATCGTGCCTAGGAGCGAAGAAGTTGAAACTCCACGCTGCTAAAGCAGGTGGTGTCTTGGTACCTCTTTTGAAGTGATTCTAGCGAAGAAGTTGAAACTCCACGCTGCTAAAGCAGGTGGTGTCTTGGTACCTCTTTTGAAGTGATTCTAGCGAAGAAGTTGAAGCTCGCTGCTAAAGCAGGTGGTGTCTAAACGTTGGTCAGGCTTTACTTACCCGGACTGGGTGAAGCCGCTGGGGCGTTTTCAATCGACTTAACATCTTTGGGATTTAGCAGAGTCACGACTCCGTGTCTGCGATACCAGATTCCTTCGCCCGTTTGCCAGGCTTCGTCGGCCTCAATCGTGAGTCCATCGTTCAGCTTGATTAAGACTGGACCAGTCTTGGCCCCCGAGGCGGTCGAGATCGGACTCGAACTTAGAATGGTCTGCGGCGGTGTGCTCTGAGGCGTTGGACTAGGTGATGGTTCAACTGATGGTGACGGTGATGGTTCTGCCGAAGGACTTTCGGACGGTAACGGTGCCGCTTGTAATGGACGCCCCGGAATGGGTTGTTGGGCGGTAGTAGGG
>JBKPQV010000093.1:0-6472 GCA_046734235.1 Acidobacteriota bacterium | reverse complement strand
CTATCGCCCCATCGCCCCGTCGCACAACTACCTGTCAATTTTGCTAGTACCGAATTTCGTGGGGTTCTCATAGGATTCACGGCGTTTTAGCTCCGCAATATCTTGAGTCATCCGATAGGCTCTATCTTGATGCTCGTTCCCGATTTCCAAGGAGCGCAAGTTACAGGATAGAAGGAGCGTTCGTTGTGCGAGCAAGGATCTTGGTAGCAGACGATCACAAGGGGATACGCGATACGGTCGTCAATCTGCTACGACGCGACTTTGAGGTGCTTGAAACCGTCGCTGATGGACGGGCGCTACTCGATGCCGTGAAGCGATTAAAACCTGATCTTTGCGTGGTAGATATTTCAATGCCATTTGTTAACGGTATTGAAGCAGCCTCACAACTCAAGACGGATGGCGACCCACCAAAACTCATTTTTCTAACAATTCATGAAGACCAGGACTTCGTCTCAGCGGCTCTAAAAACCGGAGCGGAAGGCTACGTGATCAAGGAACGAATTGCCGCCGACCTCATATTTGCAATCAAGGAAGTGTTAGCCGGCCGCACATTTATATCTAAGATCGCACCAATTAAGCCGGCAAATAATTGAAGTTCATACGAGGCTCTACCAAGTCGGGTTTGACTCGAAGTAGGTAGTATTTTAGTGATCAATAAATAGCTGTGAGATCTAAAATTTGAGATCTGCGATCCAGCTTCTTCTTGTGGTAACTCGAGCCTAATAAATATTTCCGCCAGCTTGTGTAGAAGTAACCGCTCCATTATTCACATTGAGCGTGTAAGCCACGCCGCCCGTCCCGGTCCAGGTGTTGAAGTTAAATGTTCCACCTTGCGGTACTTTGTAGACACCAATATTCAAGTAAGTCATTGGAGTCCTATCGGCAAGCACTTGAGCTGGGCCAGGAGCCTGGAGAAAGTAAGCTGCGCCATTGCCGACCATCGTCGATGCACCATTCGGCAACACCAGAACTGCTGTCTGCTCATCGATGCCGATTCCTCTCGGTTGCGCCGCCCATCCGTTGTTGACTATTCGCGCAAGAAAAACAAGAGACCGCCCCATGCGATCGCGCGTAACAAAGTGTGAATCGTAAAGCTTGCCGACACCAAGCGGCGACTGGAACAGGTCTCGTTCCAACGTAACGTAGCGATGAAACGGGTTTGCTAACGCCTGACTCGAAGTGACTGACCCGAGCGCGCCTGTGTAAATGAATTGACTGAGAACAGCCAACCCGGCACTGGTTCCACCGACCGGAGCTAACTTAGAATTAATAAGGAAGTCCACACCAGTTTGAACGGCTGTCCCACGCCACAGCTCGGTATAAGTCGATTGATCTCCACCGGCAATCCAGAGAGCTTCGGCGTTTTGTATGTGACTACTGACGTACGCATTGTTCGCCCCTGCTACGCTCGTAATAATTATTGTTTCGACCGAATCCATCTGAGGACACAGTTCCTGAATGTAAGGGTTGTAGGCATCGGTGCCGGTAGTTCTGATCACTACAAAATCGCCACCACCCGCCTGCTGACACATCCACTGAAATGCCGCGTCAACGTCAGTGCCCCCTCCCATCAACACTAACCCGGGACTTAATGAGGCTGATGGTTGGGCATCCGCTGCATTGCCGACAATAAAAGCCTTGTAGCCCGGTTTCGGTGCTGCATGGATCGAAGCTGCCAATGTGCAGACGACGACTGATGAGATTGCCAAAATGTGCAAGAGTCCAAGAGACTCAAATCGACGGGTGAGCATTGCAGATCCTCCCTAAGCGCGCATTTAACAAGAACTTTTTGAGGTTTATATCTTGTGCGTTGGTTAAGACGCAAGAGTGTGAACTGAAGCGGATCTCAGATCCTAAATCTCACCGTCATGACCAGGTAACAATAATTGCTGTGAGATCTAAGATTTGAGATCTGAGATCGCGATACGATATCGCTTCCGTCGACGGTTAGATACCACCCGCTTCAGCAGCGTGGAGCTTCAACTTCTCGCTACACCACGCAGCAAAAAGATCAATAGACACCACCCGCTTTCAGCGAAGTGGAGTTTCAACTTCTCGCTAAAGCCACGCAGTAACAACGCGCCGATAGTCCATGAAGCCGCTCCGCCTTTGGTAGCGAGAAATTGAAACTCCACGCCGCTGAAGCGGGTGGTGTCTCCTCTTTCTTTGCCACTTTGTCTGTAGCGGAAAATTGAAACTCCACACCGCTAAAGCGAGTGGTATCTTAGCTTCGTTCCTTGGTGTTCACTACGGACAACCGCTTAACACTGTATACACCGGACCGTCGTCTACAGCAGCAGAACCATTTTGTGATTTTGGCACCGTAACTTTCACCGTCGCCGTTGCCACATTTCCATGGGAATCGGTGACCTTCAAGGTGATGGTGTAAACACGTCCGTTCCCATTGCCCATACGTTCAGAACGCAACTGCACAGTTTTGCAGTCACTGGGAATAACAATGTCGTTGGACGTATTTCCGTCACCTTCACTGTTCTCCGGTTCATCACTCGTCACTTTTGTAATTACGACGCTGCCAACTCCCAATCCAGTATCACAGTTATCAGTAACGCCTGTTACGAGATCGGTTACCTTTACTGTTGAATATTTATGGTTTGGTGGCCACAAGCTGATCTGCTCATCACTAAGTGTGATATCAGGTCCCTGGGTATCGTTTACAGTAACTTTGAAGCTGCACGTTGGACCAACCGAGCTGGTGCAGGTGACCAGAGTCTCGCCAACATTAAAGAAAGAGCCTGATGGATGGTCACACGTGACCGTGCCACAACCAGCCCCGGAAGGCTCAGTGTAGGTAACAATCGCGCCACAGGCATCCTCATCGTTCGAGGCAACAATGTCTGTTGGACACGTCAGAATACACGGGATGTCGGTTTCGTAGGCGCCGATATCTGTCCCATCACTCGTCGCTGCGTTTGCAACCCCAGGATCGTCTACCGTCCGCGGCATTCCACGCTGGTCAAAAGTGGAACCAGCAGCTACTCCTGCATCGATGGCCGGACTCCCTGGCGAGAGTTTCATTGTCTCAGTTGGGCCACCATTGTCGGCGAGCGCCTGCAACATCGGGTTAGAGCCGGTCAGATCTCCGGTTCCTGTGAAACCCGTGGCCTCGGTCGCGACCCCGAGTAGATTGTGTCCATTGCTCGTAACGGCACCGTCAACATTCGGCCCGGCGATGGGAGCGCCTGTGACGTCTCCAAGGCCATTGGCTGCAGAGTTGCCGGCGATGATTGTGTTTTCCAAAGTGACAGGTGGACCGACACGAATTCCGCCACCTGTTCCTTCAGCCACTAAACGAGCCGGCTTGTTAGCTCCCCCCTGGTTTACCCCAGTGTTTCCAGCTTGAGCATTGTTCGAGCTAATCGTGCCGTGCTTAATATTCACCGTGGCACCATTCGCATT
Source organism: Acidobacteriota bacterium (assembly GCA_046734235.1). Classification (GTDB taxonomy): domain Bacteria; phylum Acidobacteriota; class Blastocatellia; order Pyrinomonadales; family Pyrinomonadaceae; genus PSRF01. The sequence continues at coordinate 3,055 of JBKPQV010000093.1, read as the reverse complement.
CGTAACGGCTCCACCATAAGCGAGTCCACCGGCGCCGTGGTTACCACAATTCAACCCACCGTCGGTTTGGCCGCCGTTACCACCATTCCCACCATGAGCCTCATTGTTTGCAAAGGTAGCCGTATTGATCGTCAGCGTTCCGCCGTCCGCGAGAATTGCACCCCCGCGAGCAGCCCCACCATCGCCTCCTTGATGACCACCTAGACAAGTTGAGCCAAAAGCATTACCACCATTACTGCCGTTAGCTTCAGCTAAATGAAAGGTTGAGTTAGTCACGATTGTAGTGCCGAGGGTATAGATCGCACCGCCATCCGCGGTGCCTCCGGGACCGCCGCTATTTCCTCCGTTGCCAGGTGTACCACCAGTCGCCACAGTATTTTCAAATGTGGCATTGTTAAAGGTTGCCGAACCCACAGCCGCTATCCAGGCACCACCGCCTTGGGCCCCCCCGCCGGAGCCACCATTTGTTTGTCCGTTTTGATCTTGATTGCCTCCGTTGCCGCCGGTAGCGCTACTGTCCTCGATCCGAGTGTTGCTAACATTAAGAGTGCCACCCTCAAAATAGATCGAGCCGCCAGCTGCATTGGAGCCGGCGCCATTATTGAAATTGCCCCCATTGCCTCCTAAAGCAGCGTCGTCGTCAAATGTACTATCGGTAATCTGCACGTTACCGGTGGTCGTCAAACTGGCTAGCCCACCACCGTGAGCATCGAGTGTTGTGTGAGCATTAATTTGTGTATCACCCTTCCCTACCGCCTGGCACGATTGAATTGTGACATTGGTTAAGGTAACGCTACCGCCGTTGTTCAGGATGCCACCACCAGCGCGAGGGTTGTTGTTTGACGCAACAGGATCAGTGCTTGCACCAGTCGTACCATCATCTGCCGCGATACCATTGCGAATCGTAAGATCTTGAAAGACTGCAGTAACGTTTGATGCAGTGACGTGAAAAACACGATCGCGAGCATTGCCATTGCTCAAGCCAGAAGCATCGACGACTGTCAATGGACCACCTCCCGCAACTGTCACCGAATGCAGGCTGGTAGTTATGTCGAGGTCGCCGGTTGCAGCTGCGTTTTCCTGCGTTGCATTACTTAACGTCAGGATGTAAGTGGTAGCTGCTTGAAGATTAATAACAATTGGGTCTGCGACTGCATTCGCGTTGGCGGCAATAATCGCTCCCCTAAGGCTGCAATCGTTGGGTGCAATAGTGCAGGCTGTTGCGGCTGCGTTGTCGTCTGTTCGATCGACATTAAAAGTTGTCGTGAACATAGGGAGCATGTTAACGCTCCTGAAATGCACCGCAGAAAATTGGGTACTTGGAGAAGTGGAGGACGCCGTTTGCGTGCTTTTAAGAAACGCTCCTATCAAGACAAGTACAGTCAAAAGGGGCCAGGTGATTATTCTTTTCATTGTTTTGCTCCAACACCGGAAGAGTTTTAGTCAGCGTTCAAGCCAAGAGACAGTTTTGGGGATTTGGTTAAGAGCAGGATCGTTTGGGGGAGATGGGTCCAATGAGTCCTGCCTAGACCCAAACGCCTTAACGCTCTGATCGCGGAGTTCTTCGAGGCAACTTGATCCCAGTACGTCCTACGAAATTTCTCAAGCTCCGCCGCTTGATAATCCCGCACGAGCAGCAGTCCTGGAAACCAAGTGGGTACAGAATGAGGACTTCTAATACACCTTAACTGGCCCACACGGCAAGGAAAATCGGACCAAAAATCTCAGCCGAACAGTCCTGAGGGCTATCCAAGGTGCGCAACCACCTTTTCCTTTGAGTCCTGCTATTTTCAATCCTCAGGTTTGCGGATTAAGATACTGCGCATTTGGCGAACCCTTCTCACGAAAGGAAATCTTGATGTTCCCACGTTCACCTCTAAAGATTGGGCTCCATCTCACCCTGGTGTTAACAATCGTTTTGTCATCACCCCTGCAGACCTTTGCCTGGGGAGACAAGGCTCATCAAATCATTGGCGCTCTTGCGTGGCTGAAGTTAACGGAGGGTGCGAAAAGGCAAGTTAAAGAACTATTACCAAACATCACCGCAAATGAACTTGGGCCATTGGCGGCAGCTTCAACGTGGGCAGATCAACAGGCAAACACTTATCCGGAAGAACGGAAGTGGCACTTTGTGGCAATACCACTCGCTGCAAACTCTTTTGACATCAAGCGCGATTGCGCTGACGGCAATTGCATCGTCGTAAAACTGAATGACAAGAAGGAACTACTTAGAACCAGTCACAGTCCACAAGTGCGAGCCGATGCACTCAAGTATGTTGTGCACCTGGTAGGAGATCTCTATCAACCCTTACACTGCACCGACAACCAGGACCAGGGCGGAAATTCAGTCAAAGTAAAATTCCAGGGCAAACTTACTAATCTCCACCAGGTCTGGGACACCGAAATGATCAACCAAAGCGGCCTTGATGTCGCTGCTTATACACTCAAACTGAGATCACTCGAGGTCCCGAAATACTTTTGGATTGAAGATTGGGTGAAGGACTCTCACCGAGTTGCACAGGAATACGCTTATGCCATTCCAAAAGATCGAGAACTTGGAACTACATATTACCGTCGTAACCTTCCGATTCTTGAGATGCAACTCGCAACTGCCGCGGAGAAACTTGCAGAAATATTGAATGACAACCTCAAACCGGTCTTCTCAGCCCCGAAGAAAATGAAAAAATGATCCCCAATTGGGTCATACGTCAGTCTTCAGTTTCTGGGATCTCCTCGCAAGGCAGCTCACTTGCTGAATAGCTATTTTTCCAGAACATGAGGGCTTCGTCCGCAAAAACCTGATGCAATATCAACTCATTCTGGGTCAACGGACGGTTTGCAATTTCGCAGGCTCGCTTGGTCCAGATTCGCATATCGAGCAGGATCTGACTTACTTCTCCACTTCCATAACCAATGATTAGACTCTTGCCGTCAGCCGCATAAAACGTTCTCGTGGAGTTACTACCGTCACCGAGTGCGGCGACTTCATCTCTGGGAAAGCGAAACTGTTCCTCACCATTTATCACGTTCCAAATTGCAATCGACCCGTCGGTAC
>JBKPQV010000092.1:0-4944 GCA_046734235.1 Acidobacteriota bacterium | reverse complement strand
CTTGTATTCACTAACAGGCGCACTGCCAAAAGGAGCCGGTGCCTCAGCATTGTCGAGTGCAAATCCTGCCGGCATGTCTATCTCGACCACGTCATCCTCAGACCACGGATAATGGAAATATATCGGATATTTCCGTTGCGTTGTCGCGAACATTGAGCCCAGGCCGTGCTGGAAAAAGGCCGGCTGCAGGAAGAGGCGCTTGCCTGTCTTCTGAGCGTAAGCGGGAAACTTGACGTGATATGAATAGACGAGAGGCTTCACGTGATCGGTTACGTTTTCGATCTTGATGTTGCTGATCTCAGCAGCACTCATCTGATCCTTAATCTCGTCCTTTAAGCTCGTCTCACGTTCCGTTTCTGAGTCGTCGTCATTTTCCTCTTTTCGTTCGATAGCCATGTGGCCGGTGTATGAGATGGTCACGTCACCTTCGAGTGTCCCGTCTTCTAAAAGTTTGAACTTTCCTCGACGCGAAACCTTTGATTTGTCCGGAGGCGATAAAGGCGTTTCAACCCAAACTGGTTCTTTTGGATCTGTGATAAGCGATTGTTCACCCTCCTCTTGCCATCTCAACATGCCAAATGGAATGTAGTTGTACCCGGGATTGAAAAACTTCCATGTGCCCTCGACATTAACTGCGATGTTCGACGGCTTAAGAAAGTAGAGGTTTGGAAAACTCCGTATGTCCTGATCAAAAAAGATGTCACCGCGATCGGGCGCAAAAACAATTCGGGCGTCAAATCCCGATGCTGTTGCCAGTGAGGCAAACAGCAAATCGACGTCTCCGCCGTCTCCCATTCCTCTCTTAAGTGTGTCGGACGGGTTCTTGTTGTCCTTAACTTTTTTTCGTTCCTCTGCCGTGACGTTGGCGGCATCGTTGCTGACATTAATGATCTTATTTCGACAAAACTCAAAAAGCTTCTCTAATTTTTCATCGGCTGTTTTTGCGTCAGCTGTAAGAGATGTCGCCAGCTGCTTAACATCGTCATTGGGCTTCATGAGCGACTTAGTCAAGCCATAAACCTCACGACCTTTGTCAGACCAATACTTCTTGGGATCAAGATTTTGATTTGCCGCGGTATAGTAAACGAGTGTCCATGTCTTGATTTGATCTTCGGGAGGCATGCGAGATTCTTCAATGATGGCTGGCATGTCGCTCATACTCACTTTGTAGAATCCGCCCTTGTCTTTGGTAAAGCGAGCGGCTGGACCATGGAAGGTCATTGAGGCCATGCCAACCTTCTCATAAGGATACGGTTTGATGTAATACTCGACACGCTGCACAGGGATCTCACGTTGGAACTGAAAGCGAACGTAGTCTGCATCGCGGTTAACTCTAACTTCGCGCCAGCGATACTCGATGATGCATCCCGGTTCTACCGATGGCATCGCAAACGACTTTGACTTAACTTTCAAGCCGTTTGCCTTAACGATCGTTCTTTCAAAAACATCTTCTTTCTTAAGCTCAACGATGCTCCCATCGGCTTTGATCGTACGCGCCGCAATGTCTTTGATCCTGATTTCGCCGCCAATATTTCCGAATGGAATATCCACCTTGCTTTGTGCTTCGCGGCCGCGGTCGGTGAAAACCTTGATCCGAAGGTAATGATTGAAGATGAGATCGCCTTCCGGGTTGTCGTCGATTCTTACCTCCCAGAAAAGCGCTTCAGCGTCGGCATCTTTATCCACGGTTGGAGCTTTTAGTGCCAACTCACCTGGATCGACAACTTTCCAATCGTCCCACGAGGCTCGACTAGATAAAGCTGCACACAAGATTATTAGAGGTAGAAGCGCGAGGGGGAACACGCGAGGTATTTTCATGAAAATTCGTCCTTACTAAAGGTTTGGTTTAAAACTCGTCAGTAGTGAGACGCCAAGATTAGAAGGGTTCATCCGAGGTATACCTTGACGGCGCGATTTTATACGAATGCGTGTATGGATGTCTAAAAATTTCCGCTATTTTTCCTTTTTGGGCTGTTTTGTGCGAAACAGCTGAAGACGCTCTGAATTTGAAGGGCCATTCAAGTCTCATTTCTGAGGCTCTGCCCTGATTGGCTTCACGAAACGCCGTTACGTATAATCGCCACCAGCATAATTAGCCTTTCAACGCAATTATCAATTTACTCAGGTATCCCCAGGAGGAGACTGTAATGGCAACTGAACTACAACGTTCGGGCTCGATGGATCGGATTGAAGGACTTCTCGGCGCAGACGCGCAGTCGCTTTTGACCCACACGGCCGGGACGATCTCGAAAGATCACATTCAACTCCCAGGTCCCGATTTCATCGATCGAGTCTGGTCGAGCTCTGACCGTTCCCCAGCTGTGTTGCGCTCACTCCAGTCGTTGTTCGACAACGGTCGACTTGCCGGCACTGGTTACTTATCGATCCTCCCGGTGGATCAGGGGATTGAGCACTCCGCCGGCGCGTCGTTTGCGCCAAATCCGCAATACTTCGACCCCCAAAACATCGTTAAGCTCGCTGTTGAAGGAGGTTGCAATGCCGTCGCGTCAACCTTCGGTGTGCTCGGAACTGTGGCCCGCAAATACGCACACAAGATTCCATTCATTGTAAAGATTAATCACAACGAGCTCCTGACCTTACCCAATAAGTTCGATCAAGTATTGTTTGGCACCGTGAAAGAAGCGCACAACATGGGCGCTGTTGCGGTTGGGGCAACCATCTATTTCGGTTCAGATGAATCAACTCGCCAAATTACGGAGATTAGTGAAGCCTTCGCACAAGCGCACGAGCTTGGCATGGCTTGTATCCTCTGGTGTTACCTGCGGAATCCGAAATTCAAGACCCCTGAAGGCGACATGCACACTTCGGCCGATCTCACCAGCCAGGCAAACCACCTTGGCGTAACAATCCAGGCCGACATCATCAAACAGAAACTACCCGAACGAAACGGTGGTTATAAAGCTGTTGAGGCGGCGCTTGGTTCTTCCTATGGGAAGACCAATAAACTGGTCTACGAAAAGCTTACGACCGATAACCCGATTGACCTGGTCCGCTACCAGGTGGCGAATTGCTACATGGGACGCTGTGGCTTGATCAATTCTGGCGGCGAGTCGAAGGGCGCCAGTGATTTGGCGGAAGCTGTGCGTACGGCGGTAATCAATAAGCGCGGTGGTGGCATGGGACTGATTTCAGGTCGAAAGGCTTTCCAAAGACCAATGAGCGAGGGCGTCGAACTCCTAAACGCCATTCAGGACGTTTATCTCGAACAAGAGATAACGATTGCCTAGGGTCTAAACAGAAACGGATGGTGGATAAAGAGTTAGCCACGAAGACGCGAAGACACAAAGACACCAATCACTGCAACCGTCTTTAGTATTTGTGCCTTTGTGTTTTTGAGCCTTTGTGGTGAAGTCTTTACCATCAGCGAGTTTCGGGCATTTCCTCAATAGTTATTAACGGGTGATCCTGGCTAAATCCTAAAACCATCCCTCATCCGTACATTGTCTGAGAGACAGATCAAACCGCTTTGCGACCGGAACCGGCACAAATTGAGGATGTAGACCTCCTGAAAGCGATCGCGCGTCAGGACGAGACCGCTCTGGCCGAGCTATACGATCGTTACCGACTAATCTTATTTGGCCTCTTAGTTCGTATATTAAATAGCCGCGAGGAGGCGGAGGATGTTTTGCAAGAAGTCTTTCTCCAAGTCTGGCGCCGTGCGGCTGATTTTGATGAGACGCGTGGGCGTCCATTCACCTGGCTGGTAACACTCGCACGCAGCCGAGGCATTGATCGCCTCCGCAACCTCGCAGCTCGCGAACGGGTCGCCTTAGCGGGAGCACGTGAGCCTTCCGAAGAAGTTTCAGATGCTATGGCCGACGCCTTCAGATCAGAACAAAGAGGGCTCGTAACTTCCGCCCTCGACCAACTCCCTGATGAACAAAGGCGACCGCTGATGCTCGCTTACTTCGAAGGGTTAACTCAGTCAGAGATAGCCAGCAAACTCAATGCTCCGCTAGGCACAGTGAAAACCCGCATGCGAACCGGCTTAAGCAGGTTGCGCGAACTCCTGGGGAATCAGAGTGCGAGCTTTGGATTTTGAGGAAGTAATACAAGTAACGAATGAGTCATAACGACTACAAAGAGATGATTCCGGTACGAGCGCTTTCAGCACTCGATCCGTCGGAGGATCGCGATCTTAGTGAACATCTCTCAACGTGTGCGGAATGTCGTCAGGAATTGGACGATTGGCAAGCCACTGCCGCAAGTTTGTCTTTAGAGGCCGAGCCCATGGAGCCATCACCCAAGGTACGTGAAAAGATATTGAGCCAGGTTCGCGATACTAAAGGCGATGCGTCTAAGGTTCTGCCGTTTGCTCCACCACAAAGAAATGTTTGGAGTTCGTTTGGATCGTTGGGTGCAATCGCTGCCGTGATCCTCTTTGCGGGACTACTCGTTTATGTTGTGCTGCTCTGGCAGGAAAACAAAGCAGTGCGCTCTGAACTTGCTGGACTGCGAACAGAAACTCAGAAGATCCAATTGGAATTGGCTGAGAAGAACAGGTTAGTTCGGATGTTCGCTCAACCGGGCACTAGATTCTCAGAATTGAAGGCTATGCCTATTGCACCCGGAGCAACCGCCAAGCTCGCCTACGACTCTTCAGGACATGCGATGATCATGGCGCAGAATCTGCCAGCCGCCCCGGCCGGCAAAGAGTATCAACTTTGGTTTATCGTGCCGGGTAAACAGCCAATGCCTGGAAAGACATTCTCAACCGACAACCAGGGTAAAGGCATGATGGAAGATCAGGTGCCTGCCGAGGCTATGAACTCTGCGGTCTTTGCAATCACTCTCGAGCGCCAAGGTGGCGTCCAAGCGCCTGAAGGCGCGATGTATCTCAAGAGCTAATTCTTCCGCAATCCGATCGTCTCGTTTCTGACGTAAATCTCAAGTGTTCAATTCAATGTTCTTTGAGCTTTGTAC
>JBKPQV010000091.1:0-5200 GCA_046734235.1 Acidobacteriota bacterium | reverse complement strand
TTTCGCAGCTGCGCTTCACACTCCTCATACCGCCGTGCAAAGTAAAGGGTTTGCGCCAGATCGGTACTTATTGGTATCGACAAAGGATCAAAATCCTGCGACCGCTGGAGGGCGCTAAGCGATTCCTCAAAACGTCCTGCGCTGGCCAGCGCCTCGCCGTACCAATGGTGAGCGGTGGAGTAATTTGGTTTCAACTCAATCGCACGGTTGAAGTTTTCTTCGGCCTCGCAGAACTGCCAATCGAACCGATAGTTGATAAAGCCAAGCGAGGCATACGCTTCGGCCAGGTTAGGATCGATTTCAAGTGCAATCTTTGCTGCGGCGCGGGCTTTAGGAAAAGTCTCCTTTGGTGCGAGACCACCATGCCCGGCCAGCAAATTATAAGAATCAGCCAGCCCGACATAAGCACGGGCATACGTCGGGTCAGCGGCAATCGCCTGCTCGGCGCAAGCCATGCTTTTGCGCAGCCCTTCCATGGTTCGCTGATTCCAAAAGTACCGGCCACGAATAAAGTGCTGAAAGGCGTCGGAATTGGCGGTGTAATGCTTTTGCAATTGACGCTGCTCTTCTCCGCTGATCTTAACTGCAAGCGCACCGGCAACCTGTTCAGAAATCGAATCCTGTATCGAAAAGATGTTGGTGAAGCGCTCGTCGAAGATTGCGGCCCATAGTGTAATTCCGTCGCTGACGCGAACGAACTGAACCGACACACGAATCTGATCCCCGACCCTCTGAAAGGTGCCATCCAAAAGAGCGTCAACATTTAGTTCGTGTCCGACTGTTACCAGGTCATCGCGCGTTTCGCGGTAACGCAGAACGGATGAAGTGGGTCGCACCTTAATCTGCTTTATATGACTAAGGCGAGTAATCAGAGCATCGGCGAGTCCCAGACCCAGGAATTCGTCTGTGCTGGTGCTGAGACACTTGAGCGGAAGCACGGCAATCAAAGTACCAGCTTGCGCTAAGCGTGATTCTTCTTGACCCGGATGGCGAATTGATTGGGGCGGAGCCGCCGCTTGTTCGGTAACCAGCCCAACAAAACGGTAGCCAGTGCCAGGAATCGTGAGAATGTAGCGGTCATTGTTCTCCTCAGCTAAAGCCTTCCGAATAACAAAAATGTTCTGTGCAAGATTACTTTCCTCGACATGGGCATCCGGCCAGATCCATTTCAAGAGTTCATCTTTCCTAACGACACGGTCTCTATTCTCGATTAGCACCAGCAGAGTTTTTAGCGCCTTTGGCGAAAGGTGAAGCGGCTCATTATCGCGTACCAGTAAGTAGCGCTGCATATCGAGTCGGAAAGGACCAAACTCGTAAAAGACTATGTCCGGTCGAGGCATGACTAATGAGTTCTGAGAAAATCTAAATATCGCGCTAAAGATTTTTGAGACCGTGCGCCACTATTTTGGATTCGGCTCCATCGATTGCTGTTGCTTCGAGTCGAATACCTTTACTAGTTTCAAATCGGCGCAGCGTTCGTTGGTGCTAACAATGACAGTGTGTCTCCTAATAATCAAAGTGGACCAGTTCTAAGGGAGGAGTTACATGTTTGAAAGATTTATCGTAAACCAACGACAAGGGGAAAATCTAAACGACAGGTCGGAAACCAGGATTTCTCGCGATTCGATTGAAGTGCAAATTGGTGTGTTGAAAGAGGTAGCAGTAAGCCTTTTGCAACAGATTGAAACTCTCAAGCGAGGTACGGTTAAAGAAACTGCAGATAGCGGGAAAAGCTTGCACGACGAGGTGCGGGATTTCGAAATTGACCTCATTAACTCGGCGTTAGCCAGAACCCATGGTCACCAACGAAAGGCAGCAGGTTTACTGGGGTTGAAGGTGACGACGCTGAACGCAAAAATGAAACGGTACAAGATCTTGTCTCGTTTCTACATGCCGATCGGGGATATAGCATCCAAGAACTGAAACCGTAATGACATTTGCGGAAGAGAACAATACAACCGCGCTTCACTCACTAATGTCCGCCGGAGGATCGGCTGCGCATTGTTTGCCCGTTCTCACGACGGCAGCGGACGTTCGTGAGTTTGTTCTGTATCTCAAGCTAAAACCTAATGGGGTAGTCGCGGCAGAAGAGATCGATCGACCAAAAAAACGGCTGTTCGACGATCGCAAGTTGCTCGCTTATGAACTTCTTGGTCTGACCATAAGCGATGGTTCAAACGTACGGTTAAGTTCAAGAGGCTGGGATTTTGCAAAAAGTTTCGAGTTCGACGTGCGGGCATTCCGTTTACTTCTCAGTCAAAACGAGAGTTGCCAATCCGTTCTTGAGTGGATAAACGCTCAAAAGATAGAGATGGTCACAGCACCGGAGGTCGTCAGCTTTTGGCGAGAAGTCCAACCGGAGAACTTTGCTGAAATTGGCTGCGAAGAACTGAAGGCTGCAGTAGTTTCATTTTTCAGTTTTTGTCAGGGCGCTGCGCTCGGCACAATGACGCTGGGAAAGCGTGGACACATTACTCGCTTCTGTGTAGATCGAAATGAACTGCATACGTTTCTTCTTGAAAAGCCTGGATTGTTAGGCGCCCATCACTTGTTAGAAATTCCTCAGGAACCAAAGCCCTTTACGCCCCAAGCACAATTCAAAGTCCTGATCCAAGGCGAGAACCAGGCAATTGTTGAGACGGTTCAGGAGACTTTGAACCTGCTGGAAATTGATAACGAGTTTATTGAAGCGAGTTGGTCGGATCTCTATCCATCAGCAACATTTGACCGTGTCGACAATTTTCAGGAGTCAGCTTTGCTCTCCGTGCTTGGGGAAGATTCCTTGAATACACACAGTTCCGAACAGACTTCCCTAAAGGAAAAGGCCCTTCTCGGACTTGTTTCAATTTCTTCGCTAACACCTGCGACACTCACTGCCTTGCGCGCGGCTGCGCCGCGCGAGTGGGGTTTGGGGAGCTTTCCTAGTGTAGAAATTGAGACTCCACGCGGCTGAAGCCGGTGGTGTCTAAAACCTCATCAAAGTAATGCCGGGTTAACTGCCTTGATTAGCTCACTAAACTTTGATTCCCGACGTAACGAATCAAAAGTAGGATTTACCCTGGCCCAGGCAAGTTCGATATCTCTGTTTTGATAGGCCTGTGATAACCACTTGTAAGCCTGTTCCTTCTTGCCGAGAGCTATATAGATTTCTGCTAAATGACATGCCGAAACGTAACGATGTTGAGCTGCATTAAGTAGGTCTTCTAGTCGCTTTCGCGCGGCAGAGGTCTTGCCTGCAGAAGCCTCTGCCTGGGCCAGCGCCGCTTGAGTAACCGGGTCATCGCCTGAGAGTTCCACTGCTTTGTGCAAAACATCAACCGCTTTCGTGTGTTCACCCTTGGCGACAGCAACTTTACCGAGTATCACCAGGGCTCTAACAAAGTTGGAATTGAGTTCAAGCAAATTTATTAGTTGCCGTTCACTTCTATTCAGGTCGCGTGCGTAGTAAAAGGACGCCGCCAGGTCAACATTTACGGCCAGAGACAGAGGATCAAGTTCCTGGGCTATCTGTAACTCAACGTAAGCTTCCTCAAACCGGCTCATCATGCTTAGAAGCTCACCGTACCAGTGATGAGCAGTCGGATAATTTGGTTTCAATTCGATCGCTTTCAGGAAGCTATGTTCGGCCGCTGAAGAGTTCCATTCATACCAACATTCAATAAAGCCGAGTGAGGCGTAGGCCTCGGCGAGCATTGGATCGATCTCGAGAGCTCTACTTGTCGCGGCTCGTGCTTTTGGGAATGATTCTTTTGGCGGAAGCACATTATGCTGAGCACCGAGGAGGTTATAGGAATCTGCCAGACCCACGTAAGCGGGAGCATAGGTCGGATCAACCGCTATTGTTTGCTGCGCAAGTTCCAAAGCCTTACGGAGACCTTCCGTGGTTCGCTGGTTCCAGAAGTACCGACCTTTGATGTACAACTGAAAAGCTTCGGGGTTATGGGTGTAGTTTTTCTTTATCTGCCTTTGTTCGTCACCACTCAGTTGAATCGCCAGCGAGCGGACAACTTGATCGGCGATCGAATCCTGGATCGCGAAGATATCGGTCAATTTCTCGTCAAACTTTGCGGCCCACACAGTAACGCCATCTTTCACACTCACAAGTTGAACCGACACTCTAATCTTTTCCGGTTCTCGTTGATAAACGCCATCCAACAAAGCATCTACGTTCAGGTCGCGTCCAATGTGAAGAGGATCCTCCTTCAACGCCGAATAGCGAAGAACTGAAGTCGTGGGACGCACCTTCAAATCCCTGATACTGCTAAGCCGCATGATCAAGGCGTCGGCCAGGCCAGGCCCGAGGAACTTATCTTCGTTGTCGCTAAGCAAGTCCTTAAAAGGCAAAACAGCTATCGAACTGAACCGGTTGTTACTGGTTTCGGCGGTTACATTTGTGCTGTCGAATTCTCTAACCGGAGCCACAAACCGATAGCCCACACCGGGAATCGTCACGATGTAACGATGTTCATTCTTTTCTTCACCAAGTGCTTTTCTGAGGAGGAAGACGTTCTGGGCCAGATTACTCTCTTCTACAAAAGTGTCGGGCCAGACGCTGTTAATAATTTCGTCTTTCTTGCCTACCCGCCCCCGGTTCTGAACTAGAAACAAAAGAGTTTCAAACACCTTCGGCGAAAGCGAGATTGGCTCGCCATCGCGAAGGAGAAGGTACCTTTCCATATCAATTCGAAAGGGGCCAAACTCATAAAAACCTTTGGAGGAAGCGGTCATCTAATATTCTGAGAACTTATGAGAAGTACTTAAAGACTTGTGATTCGACTCACCCTAATCTGCGAACCATGTATTAACGAATTATTGTCGAGTTTGGTTGCGAGCATTATAAACAAAAGCTGACTTCGCGCAGGTTTGATAGGCGTGTGTCTCAAATCCAGGATTTTGTATCACCTCGCAGTAGTTGGTGGGGCGTTTAACCGATCTTGTTTGTGGAGCAACAGGTTGGTGATTCGTAACCCAGGATCATGGGTCAATATGGGTTCGACCCACCAACTACTGCGAGGTGATACCAACTGAACACGAAACTCGTCATTATCGAAGCGACTTTTTTGAAGCAAAGCCTGTGGGGTGTAGACTTTGTTAAGTCGGCGACATTTGAAGCAAAGCGAAACCATCAATGACTAGACCATACTTGTTACTTGCTCTTCTGTTTTGCAGTGCCTCGCTAGTTTCCGCCCAATCGATGACC
>JBKPQV010000090.1:0-4861 GCA_046734235.1 Acidobacteriota bacterium | reverse complement strand
GGCTTGGTTGATGTAAAACTAACGGCCAACTACTACACCAGTTACTTACTGGGAAAAGTGTATCCACACAATGTGTGGTTCTACTTCCCTGTTGCTTTTCTGATCAAATCAACTGTTGGCGTCCTGGCTTTAACGTTGCTGACCCTAATTGTTATTGCAATGCGCCGACTAAATCGCGGCCGCGAGATCTTGTTCCTTCTGGTTCCCGCTATTTTCTACTTAATAGTTGCGCTAACTGTTGGCATGAACATCGGTGTGCGTCACATTCTGGTCGTGTACGTTTTTCTTTATACACTCATCGGTGGAGCAACATGGGCGTTAATCCAAAAGAATCGCAAATGGATTTATGCGATTGGCGTGCTTTTGTTGGCCCATGCGGTTTCATCCTTAATGGTTTTTCCAAACTACATCCCATACTCAAATGAATTCTGGGGCGGGCCATCTCAAACCTATAAGTACTTGACCGATTCGAATGCAGATTGGGGACAACAACTAAAAAGTGTTAAGAAATATCTCGATCAGCGTGGAGTGAAAGAGTGTTGGTTTGAGCATTTCGCAGCTGGTGTTAGTGAGCCAGGCTACTACGGAATACCTTGTAAGCCACTGCCCACAATCTCAACATTATGGCTAAACCAACCTATCGATGTACCCGCTTCGATTGATGGACCAGTGTTGGTCAGCACAAGCAATTTGTCGAGTGTTGAATTCGGACCGGGGTCTCTTGATCCTTTTGGCCAATTCAAACAGCTGACACCATCAGCGGTGATCGATTATGGCGTCTTCGTCTTCGAGGGTAAGTTTGATATGCCACTGGCTTCGGCAATCAGCAAAGTACAGAAGGCCCAAAACCTTGCCAGGAACAACCAATTCGATCAGGCTCTGCAGGAAGCCCAGGCCTCAGTCGCCTTAGCGCCGGATTCAATACAAACTCAGCTTGCGTTGGGAGACATTCTTAGTGAAATGGACCAATCTCAACAAGCGCGCGTGTGTTATGAAAAAGCGCTGCAACTCGCCAAGACCATTGAACCAGAGTTTCAGATTCGATCCATTCCGGATATTGAGCGACGACTACAGTCGATAGCATCGCAGTAGAGCCCCTCCTTGGAATGCGGTGACCCGGCACCGCTTTGCCACAAAGTGACTCGTAGATCAAAATCCAAAACATTCACGACGAAGCCCACTGTGACAAAGCGGTGCCGGGTCACCGCACTCCAAGGAGAAACACAGAGAATTACTTGGCGGAAAGTCACAATCAGATCTAAACTCCCGCCATGTTAAGCGACATCTCCTACGCGTTTCGCACGCTGCGCAAGAGCCCTATCTTTACAATCACGGTCATAGCAACAATTGCTCTCGCAATTGGAGCGAGTACTGCAATCTTCAGCGTCACTAATGGCGTGTTGCTGCGGAAACTTCCTTACAGAGATCCAGAGCGACTGGTCCTCGCGTGTAGTGATTTACAAAAACGCAACGTCAAAGATTTTCCACTATCTAATGTCGACTTTCTCGACTTGCGAAACGGTGCAAACAACAGTTTCGAAGACTTCGCCGCTATCAATACGGGACGCGTGACCCTTCCCGGGCTGGATGGCACTCCTGAGCGCGTTCGTGTGGCCGGCGTCTCAACCAACTTCTTTCGCATGATGGGTGCCACGATTGTCTCAGGCCGCGACTTTCAAGATTCCGACGGAGCGCCACAAGCAGTTCAGACACCAGCACCAGCTGGGAACGCGCCGGCCGCAAATGCAGCGCCTCCCTTGCCAGCGATTGCAATTTTAAGCAACGAATATTTCCAAAAGCGCTTCGGTGGTGATCAATCCGTCATCGGCAAACCTTTACCCGTGTCCGCGACGTTTGGGCAAGCACCAATCATCGTGGGCGTCCTGGCTCCAGGTTTTGAATTGCTGTTTCCTCCGCAAGCAAACATTGAACAATTTCCCAGTGTCTGGCTCGCAGCACGTATTCCCTACGACGCAGCTAATCGCAATAACGTGCAGTGGCGCGCGATTGGCCGGCTTAGACCCGGAGCTTCTATCGTCGCTGCGCAGGCCGAAGCCGAAACAGTCGCTCAAAAAATCCGCGACGAAAACACCATCGCCCGAACTGCCGGTCAATACTTCCGGCTTGTGCCGATGAAGCAGCATCTCGTAGATGAAGTTAAACCAACAATCCTCGCGCTAATGGGCGCCGTGATTTTCTTACTGCTCATTGCGTGTGCAAACGTCGCCAACCTGATGTTGGTGCGAGCTTCATCGCGCGAACGAGAACTAGCTGTACGAGCAGCATTGGGTGCTGGTTGGTGGCAGTTAGTTCGGCAAACTCTGGCCGAAGCAATAGTCATTGCCGCGGTTGGAACAGTGATCGGCGTTGGTCTTGCTTATTTAGGTATCCGTCAACTGCTCTGGATCGCTCCCGCGAATTTGCCTCGCTTAAACGCAATCAGCATTGACCCACAGGTATTGGCATTCTCGATATTAGCTGGACTCTTATCCGCGGTTCTGTTTGGCGTAGTTCCCGCACTTCGCACGGCGAAACCAAACCTCATGGATACATTACGGGCCGCGGGACGAAGTGGCGCCCTCGGAGCAGCAGGGTTGAGGAATGCTGTGGTTGTCGTTGAAGTTGCGCTCGCATTCGTCCTTCTTATTGGTTCCGGGTTGATGTTCCGGACCTTCGTCAATATTCAACGGGTGAATATGGGTTTTGATCCGCGCGGATTGTTGACTTTTCAACTGCTCGGTAACGTCGGCAACACTCCCGAGGCAGCAGCTAACTACAAACGTCAACTGAAAGAACAACTCGGCGCGATTCCCGGGGTGAAGAGCGTCACCGCATCGTTTCCATTGCCGCTTGCGGGTGGGTTTAGTCCTGTTCGCTGGGGTGGTGCCGAGGCACAAAATGATCCGAGTAAGTTTCAAGCTGCCGATTTACAAGTTGTGGTACCTGGATATTTTGAAGCGATGGGCACAAAACTTCTGGCCGGACGAACCTTTACGCAAGACGACAGCGCCCCAGACCGCAACTTGATTATTGTTGATCAGGCCCTCGCGGCGAAGGCATTTCCAAATGAGTCAGCTGTGGGTAAGCGGATTCTTTATCGCGTGCGCACGCCTGAAGCTCAATGGGGAGAGATCATTGGTGTGGTGGCCCATCAACGCAATACATCTCTGGTAGAGCCCGGACGCGAGCAACTGTATGTCACCGACGGATACTTGAATCACCGCGCCGCGAATTGGTGGGCGCTACGTACTGATGGCGATCCAACGGCCCTTGCCGGTACAGTTCGTGAAGTTGTGCGCAAAGCTGGCGGGGAGACGTTTATTAATCAACTGCAAGCGATGGATTCATTGGTGGTCCAGGCCCAGGCACAAACACGCTTTTCGTTGCTGCTGATCGGCGTGTTCTCGACAATAGCCGCGCTGCTTGCTGGTGTTGGTTTGTATGGCGTGCTTGCTACTTCGGTTAGACAGCGCACAGCAGAGATTGGAGTGCGCATGGCACTGGGTGCTGCTCCGGCGCGCATCTTTCGTTTGATGGTAGGAAAAGGACTGTGGCTTAGTGTAATTGGTATCGCGATTGGCCTGCTCGCAGCCTTCGGGCTGACGCGCGTTCTCGCAAGTATGCTCGTCGAGGTCAAACCAACAGATCCGGTTACGTTCTTATCCGTCGCTATACTCTTCCTTCTTATTGCTTTTATGGCTTCGTGGCTACCAGCCTTGCGAGCCGCTCGATTAGATCCAACAACCGCGTTGAGAAATGAGTAGTCTCCTTTTTTGAATAACAAGTTGGGACGGCGGGCTTGCCCCCGCCATACCAACACTGAACTTCTTAGTCTCCTGAGTCAGTATCGCACCTGCGAGAAATATCCATGACCCGACTCGCTATCATCTCTTTCCTGCTGTTTGTTTTCTGCGCCCTATCCACTAACGCTCAAACGAATAAATCGACTTACTCTGAAAGACGGGTGGCGCTGGTCATTGGCAACGGCAGTTATGCAACCGCACCGCTGAAGAATCCTGTCAACGATTCTCACGACATAGGCCAGGCGTTACGCGAACTTCGCTTTGAAGTTATTGATAAGGAGAACGTAAATCAAAATGATATGAAGCGCGCCATTCGCGAATTTGGTCAGAAAATTCAGAATGGAGATGTCGCTCTCTTCTACTACGCGGGCCATGCCGTTTAAGTCAACGGTGAGAATTACCTGGTTCCAGTGGGCGCAACGATAAATAAGGAAGAAGAAGTTGAGTACGAAAGCGTCAACGTCGGATTTATCCTCGCCCAAATGACAAACGCTGGAAACCGAACCAACATCGTTATCCTGGACGCATGCAGAAACGATCCGTTTGCACGTAGTTTTCGATCGACCAGTCGCGGATTGGCTTTGATGAATGCACCAGGCGGCACTCTGATCGCATACGCGACAGCACCGGGTTCCGTTGCCAGTGATGGTGGCGGTCGCAACGGACTCTACACTCAAGAACTCTTGAAAAACCTTAAGACACCGGGATTAGGTGTGGAAGATGTATTCAAGCGTGTCCGCATTGGCGTTCGCGAAAAGACTCAGGGGAAACAGATTCCCTGGGAATCCTCTTCGCTGGTGGGCGACTTTTATTTTAGACAGCCAAACGTGCAGGTCATTCTTGAAGAGCATTTCGATGACAACAAACGCGGCTGGATTGAGTTTTCTGGTCCTGATTCGGAGTCTGCTGTAAAGGATGGCGGGTTTGTTATGGAGGGCAGAGTCCCTGGGCTCCGAGTTGCATCAAAGCCACTCGCGATAAATCAACAGGAAGATTTCAAAATTGAATGCACGGTTACGCATGTGTCCGGGTTGAATAACTTTGGTTATGGCTTGATG
>JBKPQV010000089.1:0-9648 GCA_046734235.1 Acidobacteriota bacterium | reverse complement strand
CTTCGAGCTTCTACCTGATTCCCTGGACTAATCTTGCTTGACGGGCACGCGGGGACGCGTGCGGTCCCAGGACCAGTACGCCTTTTGGTTCGCAGTGGGTTACTAAAGGCAAGAACTCAAAACAGAAAAGCCCGCGGGTCGCGGGCTCATCATTAAACCAAAATTGGGTTGTACCTTACGCAGGTGTATCGAGAATAGGTTCCTGCTCGATCACTGATTCCGCTTCCAGTTTAACTCGGGCACGCTCGAGGAAAGTTATGATCATTTCCCTTACGCGCTTCTGCATTTCCGAGCTGATCGCACTTTCGCCAACCAGGATTGCGAACCGGTGCAAGTCCTTCGCGTGCTGACGACGCAACTCAACGTGCTGCACGATCTTGATCAGAACCTTTTGGCCACGCTCTTCAAAAGCTGCCGCATAGCGCAAATAGTTCTTCATCTCTGAACGGGCCGGCGACCACTCCAATCGTTCCGGAGAGTCTTCTGTTTTTTCCACGGTGAAGGAGGCGTGTACGGCGCCAATCACGGGTACTTCGGCACGAACCATCCAGCGCATAATGCCGCCTGCCTCGTTACGTATTCCTTCGATTCCAGGCATGAGATCCGCAAAATTCCTGAGTTCGCCAAAAAACTCGCGGGCCTTTTCCAAGGTCGTCCGCAGTTCCATTTGATCCGCGTAAGATGCTTTGATTCGAAACATTTGCTCTCCGTCAAGCGTCGTCAACTATGTGGATGCAGCTTCTGACGACTTGTTTGCCCGCATCCTCACTTGCTAAGTTACACGAGGGAAAGTCACTAAGTAAATAACTAAGTTGCCTTGAAAGAATAATTTAATATGAGTTACCTGAAAGCCTGCCCGCGCTGCGAAAAACGAGGTCTCAAAACCTGGGCTGAGCTGAACGACGACGAACGCGAAGTCGTTAAACGGCTGCCTCGATCAGCCACAACCTCCGAGGAGGAAAGAAAAACCAGAAATCGGTGGTGTACCCGCTGCTGGTTTGAAGAAATGCACCCCGAAGAACACCACGCTTAGCGGGTGGAAACTTTGGGGGAAAACCTTAACCACAAAGGCCCAAAGACACGAAGACACTAAGAGCATTTCGAAATTGGTGTCTTTGAGTCTTTGGGCCTTTGTGGTTAAGTTTTCGCAAGAACCAGGCTAGCCACCAAGAATTCGATTGTAGGCCTCACGAATCGAGAACATTTGTTCGGTCAATACCTCACTGAGCGAAAGGGCCGATTCAAAGCCCATTTTGACTGCGACATCTTTCGCGGTGGGATGGTCCGGATCGGGTAGTCGTGTAGAGCGCCCGACGATCAGTCGTAAATTGTGATCGACTGAACGCAGAAGCCCATAGCCATTATTTAACGCAGAATAGTCCTCATCCCCGAGAGATCCTTCCTTACGTAACCGTTCCAGCGTAAAGGTGGTCGATCGATCGTCGCCTTCATCCGGAACCTCGTCTCGAAGTTGCAAATATCGGGCTGCAAAATAGACATCCAACATTCCACCCGACCCATACTTAATATCTATACCTGCGCGCTTGCCCCGAGTTCCCTTCTCTTTTTCAAGCCGATCGCGAACGTGTTTGGTTGCGCTCTGCAATTCTTCACGATCAATCTTTGAGGCATTCTGATGAATTCGATGGCGCGCGTGAGTTTCAACCATCTTGCCCAGTTCCAAATCACCGCCAACGGCCTTTAGCTTGAGATAGGCCAGCCACTCCCAGGGCGCGCTCTTCTCTTTCAGGTAGTCGAGCAAACCTTCCGAGCTCAAGACGAGTGGTCCATTCTTACCGTAAGGCCGAAGCCTCAAATCCACGCGGTACAGATATCCTTCCCTGGTCAGACTGGAAATGGCAGCCAGCATTAGCTCAACCAATCGAGCATATGCCTCGTCCTGCGACAAGCCATCGACCGGCGATGGAACCAGTGAGTCGTAAGTAATCAGAAGATCTAAATCTGATCCGTAATCGACGCCTCCGGTTCCCAGCCGTCCAAGACCAAAAAAAGCCAGGCGGGGTCCGGTGCGTAACCTACCCGCACGCCTCGCCATTTCTCTACGTGCAATCAAATAAGCTACGTTCAAACTTGCCACAGCCAACTCGGTTTGCAGGCGATTAGTCTCAAAAGTAGATATTTCTTTGGCCGAGTCGAGCATCCCGATTTCGACCAACATCTCCGCCCACTTGAGTCGGAAGGCAGCGAGTTCATCAGGAAAATTGTTTTGTGGATCAATTGAGGCGCGCAGAATTGCTCGATGATCGCGACCCAGACAATCCTCTGCTGTAACATCGAGCGAACCGATCAACCCGGGGTTCGCAGCGATCATCTCAGAGAAAAAGTCGGAGGAGCCGCAAAGCGTTAAGAGTCTTTGCAAGTCAGTCACGTCGAAGTGAACCTGATCGTCGGTCTTATCAAGTGAGGCAGCAATGCGCGCCACTTGAAGTAGCGATCGATGTGGGTTCAGAGATCCACGAGCTTCGGTTTGCAGGATTCGTGTAAGAGCAGCTTGCGTGTACTGCTCGCCAAGCAAATGATCCCCGAAAATTCTGGCACCTGCCCGAGCCAGATTCGTGTCTTTGTCTAGAGTTTGAATGTCTCTCGTCGATAGCAACTCCGATGCAACCAATTCGTTTTCAACCTCTGCAAACAACCGATCGTAAGTCCGGCGCACGATTGTGATGTGTTGGCCCAACACTTCCTTGAGTTCATTTGCCGGGTCAACGCCTTTGAAACCCATCCGCCGAGCAAGCAGCTGTCGTCCATCAACTGTCTCAGGGACGGTATGAGTTTGCAGCCCGTGCTCCATTTGTAACCGGTGCTCAAGACTGCGGAGAAAATAGTAAGCATCCGACAGCTCACTTCGTTCCTCCTGAGTGATAAATCCCCTGTCTGCTAAACGTCCCAGGCTAACAAGGGTGTGAGGGACACGAAGCCAATCGTCTTTGCCACCGTAGGCCAACTGTAAAGCCTGGGCTATGAACTCGATTTCGCGAATTCCGCCACGCCCGAGTTTGACGTTGAACCCAACCTTCTTTTCGACCTTCCGGTCGATCTTCTGTTTTGCCAATCGGACACTTGCCAGCGCATTGCTAACAGAAACATCCGATCGGAAAACATGAGGCGTTACTTTCTCTTTGAAGCGTGCGAAAAGCTCACCAGAGCCGGCTGCAGGGCGCACCCGAATCAAAGCTTGTCGCTCCCAGTCCTGGGCAGATTTCTCGTAATAGCGAGCGGCCTCATCAAGCGAACAGGCCAGCGCTCCATCTCGCCCATGCGGACGAAGTCGCAAGTCAACGCGGTAAGCCGCACCTTCACCACCAGAGTGACCAACGAACTTAACAATCGATTCCGATAACTTTACGAAGTACTCACGGTTTGTGACTTCACCTCGTTCGCCCGTTCCAGAAGTTGTCCCTTCGTCGGAATAAAGAAATACAAGATCGATGTCTGAGGCGTAGTTAAGCTCGTCAGAACCAAGTTTACCGAGTGCCAACACACAGAACTCAGCGGTCGCACTGCGACCACGCTCATCCGTTTTGCGAGGAAGGCCATAACGATTATCGAGATCGCGACGGGCAAGACTGAGGCCGTAGTCGAGAATTGCATCAGCTAGATTTGATAGTTCCTCTGTGGTCTCTACAAGAGTGTGAGCACGTCGAATATCGTGGAGGTACGTTCTTAAGAGCTCACGCCTGCGAAAGCGCGCCAGCAGGTTTTGGGGATTCAATGCTGAGTTGGTTAAGGCAAACCGGGCAAGCGATTCCTTGATTTCGTCGATCGTTCTAACTCTCGGATCGTCCCGTTCACGTGAAAGCCACGAAAGATAATCAGGATTTTGCTCCAGCGTAGTTGCTAGCAGGGGACTCCAGGCCGCGATAGCCAGCACATCAGCAAGCAGAGCAGGTTTTTTTAGGAGTGTTTGGTGTGCGCGCGGACTATCTTTCGCCAATCTTTCAAGCAACAGGCGTGCACCCTGTTTGTCGGGCAGATCACGGAGCAAAAACTCTACATTGGCATCAGCAGGTTGCACGTTCAGCATTTTATCTTACTTGGAAAGAACAAATTAGGAACGTTCTAAAAGGGGGGAATAGGACCTATAAGACAAATGGGACCTATTACTTATTGGTCCTATAGGTCTTATAGGTCCTAATAGTCCTTAAAAACAGAAACCAGGAGCACAGCTAGTCCTAGCGTGGCTCCTGGTTTCCCTGTTGGAGTCTTAAACTAAATGTCGTAGTACAGCGAAAACTCCAATGGATGCGGACGCATTCTCAGTGGAGTTATTTCGCGGTCACGTTTGTAAGCGATCCAGCGGTCAATCAATTGCTGACTAAACACATCGCCTTTCAGTAAGAAATCGTGATCAGCTTCCAGAGCTTTTAGCGAGTCATCCAACGAACCGGGCAGGGTTGGGACATCTTTGAGCTCCTCAGGCGAGAGATCGTAAATGTCCTTTTCGAGCGGTTCGCCAGGATCGATTCGGTTCTGAATTCCATCCAAACCAGCCAGCAACATTGCCGAGAAAGCAAGGTAAGCGTTGCAAGATGGATCGGGCGGACGAAACTCGAGGCGCTTTAGTTTTGGATTCGTCGAGAACATCGGAATACGAATCGCCGCCGAACGATTGCGAGCTGAGTAAGCCAAATTCACCGGTGCCTCGAAACCCGGAACAAGACGCTTGTAGCTATTAGTTGTGGGGGCTGCAAACGCGACAATAGCCGCAGCATGTTTCAGCAAACCGCCGATGTAGTACTTGGCCATCTCTGAGAGTCCTGCGTATCCGTCGCCCGCAAACAGCGGCTTTTCACCTTTCCACAACGACTGATGGCAGTGCATTCCGGAACCGTTATCGCCGTAAAGCGGTTTCGGCATAAACGTAGCCGACTTGCCGTACTGGTATGCGGTATTGCGAACAACATATTTGAAGATCTGTAAGTTGTCAGCTGTGCCTAACAAAGTCGCGAAGCGAAAGTCGATTTCGCATTGGCCCGCAGTCGCTACTTCGTGGTGATGACACTCAACCGTGATTCCACACTTCGCAAGAATTAATGAAATCTCCGAACGCAAATCCACTAATGAATCAGTTGGCGATACCGGGACATAGCCTTCCTTAGGTCGGATACGATAGCCAAGATTTGATCCGGAAAATTCGTCGGCCTCGCGGCCGCTATTCCAATGACCTTCATCTGAATCTATTGAATAACCCGCTGAGTGTTGGTCGTTATGAAATTTTGCTGAGTCGAAAACGAAAAACTCGGCTTCCGGTCCGTAATAAGCGGTATCAGCCAAGCCAGTAAATTTCAGGTAACTTTCCGCGCGTTGCGCAACCGACCTGGGATCAAACGCATATCCTTCTTTGGTAATCGGGTCAACCGCAGTGCCAATCAAACAGAGTGTTGGCTGTTCGGTGAACGGATCCATCCAGAAGCGCGATGCGTCCGGGACAAGAAGCATGTCTGATTCATGAATTGCAGCCCAGCCACGGATGGATGAAGCGTCAAAACCGAAGCCATCTTCGAACTGCTCTTCGCCAAGTTCGCCGATGGGAAAAGTTAGGTGTTGCCAGGAACCAGGCAAATCTGTAAAGCGAACAGATACAAACTTGGCGCCCTGGTCAGAGGCATATTTCAAGACAGTCTTTGGATTCATGTTATCTCCTGACAGAAAATGGGAGTGTTGGGGGTGCTCTTCGCGCCGCCTTGTTTATTGGTGCGAAGTATGACGGAGTGACTAGCGAATCTGCGAAAACGGGCGTGCGTCATTGAGAGACGGGCGCTATAAAAAGCTGCCATTATAGTGACGACTTTTTCGAAGTCAAGGGTTTAGCCGGTAATGATTAGATAACAAATTTCTATCTGCTTGTAGGTGTCGCGAATTCCCATTTTAGCGGTTAGAAAGGCTCACTCCAAACCGGGACCTCAGATTGCAAATCTTAGATCTCATAGCTAAAGCCACTAGTGCTCTTGCATGACTGTGAGATCTGCGATTTTAGATCTGAGATCGCTTCGGTAGGTGGTTGGTGGTGTGTGATTACCCCGAAAACCCCAATATTTTCGCGGAAATCCCTCAATTCTGGTCCATTTTCGAAACAAAAAAGTTATAGACCGCTAACATCGTTTTCTGTTACATTGCGGCACTAAAGCGTTCCACCCTAACACTACCCGCAACTTCGACTCGAAGATGTACAACTGCGTTTTCGCCATTCTAATTAACATTGAACAAGTTTCACACGTAAGGCAGGAGACCGCCAATTGACAACGGCAATCGAGCAAACGCTCGAAACTTATGGAATCGAAAACTGGGGAGCTGGCTACTTTGACGTAAACCGAAAGGGAAATCTCATTGTCCGCCCTATCGAGGGAGATCCCCGCTTTGCTGACCTGAAAGAGATCATCGACGATCTGGCCAATCGCGGGATTACGGCGCCGGTGCTCCTTCGCTTTCCACAACTCGTAGCCGCGCAAGTCCGCAAGCTACAACGCGCCTTCAGCCGCTCAATTCGAGAATTTGAATACCAGGGCGCGCACATGTGTGTGTACCCGATGAAAGTGAACCAGCAGCGTTCAGTTGTAGAAGAATATCTCCGCGAAGGCTCACGCTACGATTTCGGTTTGGAAGCGGGCTCCAAGGCCGAACTCTACGCCGCGCTCGCACTTGAACAGCCTGCCGACAGTCTGCTCGTTCTTAACGGTTTTAAAGACCAGGAATTCATTGAACTCGCTTTTGCCGGTGCCCGTATCGGCAAACGAGTGGTAATCGTGATCGAAAAATTGGGTGAACTCGATCATGTCCTAAACGTTGCCGAACATCATGAGGGGCCGCTGCCGATGATCGGTATGCGGGTGAAACTGTATTCAAAGGGTTCCGGTCGCTGGGAAAAGTCTGGTGGTGAAGCGGCCAAGTTCGGACTGACGACAACTGAACTTCTCGAGGTTATCCATCGACTCGAAGATGCAGATCGCATCGACATGCTTAAGTTGCTTCACTTTCACATCGGGTCGCAACTTACTGACATCAAGCGAATCAAGAATGCGATGAAGGAAGCCGCGCGAGTGTATGCGAAGGTCTACCAAATGAAGGTGCCGATCGAATTACTCGATGTGGGTGGCGGCATGGCAGTCGACTATGACGGGTCAAAGACTGCCTTTGATTCATCAGCTAATTACACAGCCCAGGAATTCGCCAACGACGTCATCTATACCATCAAGCAAGTTTGTGATGACGAAAACGTTCCCCATCCAACAATCATCCAGGAGTCGGGACGTTTCCTCGCCGCCTATCACGCAATCCTCGTCACTAACGTCCTGGATGAAATTGAAACTGTCGTTGAAGACATCACTCCAATCGAAATCGACGATGATGATCCGCAGGTGGTGATCGAACTCGGAGACTTGCGCTCGTCAGTCACAGTTAAAAACTATCGCGAGTATTATCACGATGCTCTCGAACACCGTGAAGAGTTGTTCACACTTTTCAATCTCGGACTCATTTCACTTGAGGATCGCGCTAAAGGTGAGGTTCTCTTCTGGGACGTTTGCGAACGCGCCGACAAATATGCGCAACAAGCAAAGTACGTTTCAGAGGAATTTGGCGAGCTGAGAAGGTTGCTGTGCGCTAAATACCTGACAAACTTCTCGGTATTTCGTTCAGTACCTGACCACTGGGCACTCGATCAGCTCTTTCCGATCGTTCCTATACATCTCTTGAACAAACCGCCAACCGAATACACAACCCTCTGCGATATCACATGTGACTCAGACGGGATCGTCGATAAATTTGTCGACTTACACGATGTGAAACAAGTGCTCGAACTTCATGCACTAAACCCAGACGAGCCTTATTACCTGGCGTTTTTGCTGGTTGGCGCATATCAGGAAGTGATGGGTAACAACCACAATCTATTCGGTGCTCCGCACGAGGCTCACATTCACATCGATGAAGAAGGCTATCTAATCAAGAAGGTAATTAGAGGAACTACGGTGGGAGCCGCAGCGGAACGTGCTCGATACGAACGGAGTCTATTACATGACGGCTTCCGTAGATTGATCTCGCGCCGCGTTAAGGAAGGTGAGCTAAGCGAAGCTGACGCTGCGGAGCTAGCACAGTTCTACGAGTCTCGTTATGAGGCTTATACATACCTCGCGGTCAATGGAGTCAAGACGCGATCCAGACGTAAGTACGATTATTAAGAAATGTAATATGCATTCAATATCACAGAACATTAGTTTGAGAGGTCAACACCCAGCATGGTCACCCAACGAAAACCGAAAGCATCGAAATACCTGACTACTCCCACGCGGCCCGTGCAAGTGGACCGCGACCGTTCGGTGGCCGGCCTTCTGGAAAAAATGGAAGGTACCGGGTTTGGTGGGCGCCAACTCGCTGAAGCTCATCGCATCTGGCTGGACATGCTTGGCGATAACACCACGATTATGGTGGCCGGATCAGGAGCGCTTATCCCCGCTGGAATGCGTCGCCTACTTGCTTATGTAATCAAGAATCGTTTCGTTGATGTACTGGTCTTGTCAGGCTCGATGTTGTTTCACGATTTGCACGAGACGCTGGGTCGTTATCACTTCCAGGCACATCCGAGCATGACTGACGCTGAATTGGAATCGGCTCAAATCAGCCGAATGTGGGATCTGTTGGCCAGTGACGAGGAATATCGTGAAGCCAAGGAGTGGATCGCTGGCTTTACAAATCAACTAGACCAGACCCGGTCTTACTCCCCACGAGAGTTTCTTCATTTATTAGGACGTGAATTGGCAGAAATCGCCTCTGAAGATGGAGTGTTGACTTCCGCTTACAAAGCTCGTGTTCCAATCTTCTGTCCGGCGATTGCTGATAGTGGTCTCGCAGTGGGAATCGCAGGCGGCAGGTTCGAAAAGAAAAACGTCTTCATGTTCGACATCATTCAAGATGTTCTGGACATGATGAATGTAATGGCGCACGCGCGGATCTCGGGCATCATTAACCTTGGCGGAGGCACCACCAAGAGTTTTATCCAACAGGCAACTCTTTCTTCATTCCTGCAGAAGGAGCATCACCACGGACACAAATATGCCATCCAGATTTCCACCGATGCGCCTCACCCAGGTGGAAGATCAAACACAACGTCGTTTGATGAGAGCTTGGTTTACGGGAAACTTGCACGGGGCGCCCATATCGCTTATGTGCCTTGCGACTCCACTATCGCGCTGCCAATCCTGATCACGTCGCTTTCCCAAACGGCTGCGAAGTATCTTAAAGGACGCAAAAAGCCAAACTTCACTTTTGGCCGTGAATTGACGGTTGAAGCGCCCTAAGCTATTTCAGATTGAAGATTTCAGATTTCAGATTGAGAGCAGTTATGTGTCGATTTCAGTCACAGTAACAAATTTTAAAATCCGAAATTGCGCAATTCGAAATCCGCAATTCCAAATTCGAAATTCCCATCTATTCCGGATTATAAGCACCCACACCGCACACGTCTTCACCAACTTTCTTGAAGAACGCTACCTTTGGCTCGGTCAGGCGGGACACCGGATTGATCCAGGCATACTTGATTGAGCCCTCACCAGACTCATTCGCGATGTCCCAGATCGTCTTCCCCAAAGATTTACCTTCGGCATCTTTCATTACATCGACTGGCATTCCAACATA
>JBKPQV010000088.1:0-3261 GCA_046734235.1 Acidobacteriota bacterium | reverse complement strand
GACCAACACTAACTTCGGAATCTAAAAATCAGTGTAGGTTAAGGCTAGCGGGGGCAAGCCCACCTTCCTGACTTGTTCTTTCCAGGAAATCTTCGATTCGAGATCTGGAGATCTTCGATTTGAGATCTGAGATCGACGAGGACCCACCCGCTACCGCGAGAGTGGTACTGACCTCATCCAAGCATCTGCGTCAATGCGGGGCAGAAGCCCGACTTCTGCGGGGCAGTAGCCCGACAGTCAAGGAGGGCCCTCCGTGACCGTCGGGCTACCTCCCCGCCAGCCCGATGCGTCGCACCAGTACCTTTGCTTTCATGCATCGCCATCACCTGCTTTTGATTCTTCCTCATTCTTAGTTTTTAATTGCTTGGCGAACGCTTCGAGTCACTGCGTGCTGAGGTGGTAGAGATTTGGAAAAGGGCCAACGCAGCTACCGATGGGACCTTCCGACTCCCGCAAGAATATCTAATCTCAATCATCCGCCTGTGATGACTGCCTGATTGGGCTTAACTTGGAAAGAACAAGTCAGGAAGGTGGGCTAGCCCCCGCTAGCCTCGACCAACACTAACTTCAGAATCTAAAAATCAGTGTAGGTTAAGGCTAGCGGGGGCAAGCCCCCTTCCCGACTTGTTCTTTCCAGGCGTGAACCTGTTCCTGTTGAATTTCAAATCGGCGTAATCGGCGTAATCTGTGGATGTTTACACTCGTAACCGCGTTTAGTGTTTTTTCGTGTAGTTTCGTGGATCTAAATTCCAACAGTGTTCGGCACGCGGTTCGAGAAGCTCAGATCTCAAAACCAATGCTGTGAGATCTTCGATTTGAGATCTGAGATCTATGAGGCCCACCCGCTACCGCGAGGGTGGTACCAACCTTATCCAACCGAGCATAATCATCTCCAACTTCTCTGGTTTTGATCAGTTTCCGGCTTGGTTCTCTGTTCCAAACTTTCGCAGATACCCCTCCCACCGCTCCTTCATCTGCTCAAGGAACTGCTTGAACGATGGATCGTCGCGAATTGGATCGAGGAAGGTGTCGCGCGACAGGAGCGGATAGTGAGGAAATCCTTCAGCTGCCGTTGTACGCAGCCACTTCAATGCCTCCTGACTCTTACCACCCAGCGCATAAATGCGTGCGATGTTGTATGTATCATGATGATAGCCGCGGTATCTGCGCTCCCTTGACAAGATCAAAGGGATCCCAGCCTGCGCCTCCTCGTGTTTTCCGTTCAACGCTTTTAAAAGGAACGTATACACAAATTTCCAAACGGCATCGGGATCCCTTTTATTATCGGCCTCGGTCTGCGCTTCCGCCTGCTTCAACATTCTCTTCTCTACTAGATAGCGCACGTCCGGTTCCCGATTGAAGAATTTCCAACTTGCCTCTTTCGCTTCATCTGGTCGGGCGGAGATCAACAGCGCGTTAATGTAGACGCTCTTTGCCTCGTCGTTATTTGGATCGATTTTCAACGCCTGTTCCATGGCATTCGTTGTCTGCTCTTCGAGGCCGATGTGCGAGTAAAGATCCACCAGCTGGGCATGGCCCACATTTGGATCGAGTTGTTGCGCCAAACGCAGTTCATGCATGGCCTTGTCCACTGCCCATCCTTCGTATTGGCTAAACGCGATGAAGAAACGTGCCAGGTGAACCTCAGCCAGTTGCGGATCAATTTTTTCCGCAATTCCAAGTTCCAGCCTTGCCTGTTCGATCAGAGTTGGATTGTCTTCCTGGAACACCGCGATTTTTGTGTATGTATACCCGAGTTGGGCGAGAGCCAATGCGTATTTCGGATCGAGCTCAATGGCTTTCTTGAATAGATCCACAGCAAGACTCGCGTCTGACCGGCTGCTGACAGCCGGGTTAATGTCGTAGAGGTGATACATTCCCTTAGCGTAATAGGTGTATGCCACGGGATTAGAGGTGGAGTGTTTGGTTAATCGCTCCTGTTCCGTTGCATTGAGCCGAAGCCAGAGACGCTGAGCAACTTGCTGCGACACTCGATCCTGGATTGCGAATATGTCTGTAAATTGCTGATCGAAAGTCTCTGCCCACAGAGACGCGCCGTCGTTAACTCTGAGTAGGTTCACTGTGATTCGCAATTGATTGCCCATGCGCAAATACGTTCCATCAAGGACCGCATCAACCTGCAGTTCCCGCGCAGCCTGCAAAGCATCAACGTCCTGATTTGTGTACTTGCGAACAGCACTCGTCGGTCGAATGTTGAGTGACCCGGACTGACTCATTTTTGTGATGATCTCATTCGCAATGCCCAGTCCCAGGTAGTCGGTCTGGTTCTCCGGAATTTGAGATTTGAATGGCAAGACCGCGAGAGTCTTTATGTCAGCTGAGGTCCTCGTTTGACTTCGTCGCACTTGCCAAAAGATCAAGCATCCGAACGCTAACGTCAGAAGTGCAGCGGCGGCTAGTAATGGACGCGAATAAAATGGACTCCGTTTCTCGGGAAGGAGCTGTGTCGGAGGTTCCGGTTCCGATTCTTCTATCGTCACTCGTTCGGCTTCAACTTCGTCTTTATGAATCAGTTGAGCCGGTGGAAAATCAGTTTTTGTTACCGGTGTATCGAATATGTAGCCGCGCCGAGGTACAGTCTTAACAATCCGTTGACCATCTTCACCAAGTGCTCGTCTCACCTCGATCAGGCACTGGACGAGCGAGTCGTCAGTAACTGCCGTATCGGGCCACACAGCCTCAAACAACTCGTCCTTACTAATTAGCCTGCCGCTGTTCTCGACGAGATGTTTGAGGGTGTCGAATGATTTGGGACGCAGCTTGATCTCTTCACCGTTACGGAACAGACAGCCACGCGCCAGGTCAAGCCTGAATTCATTAAAAGTGAATGTCGAGAGACGTTCCATATTGAGCGGCCAGGGGTTTTGGGTGGTTTTCGCCGCTTTTAGTTGTTCTTTCGGTAATTCTTCGTTACTTCGCGACGGATTGCGGCTTAACGTGCGCACGAGTCCGGGTTCAGCGTCAACTTTGTGCAAGCGCGGTCGAATTATAAGACAGTCAGTGTTTAGTGGTCAGGTTGGATGAGGAGATCTATGAGGCCCACCCGCTACCGCGAGGGTGGTACCGACCTCATCCAACCTGACCACACTGACAACTGACGACTGACCACTGACAACTGACGACTGACCACTAACAACTGACGACTGACGACTGACAACTGACAAACTCTAAAACATTAAAAGAGGAGAGATATCATGAATACAAAGATGAGAATAATTGCAACGCTCACAACCGTAGCGG
>JBKPQV010000087.1:0-9552 GCA_046734235.1 Acidobacteriota bacterium | reverse complement strand
ATCAACCTCGAACTCATTGATTGCAACCAATTGAAAAATGGATGTGTGGTGCTGCGCTACAAAGTGAAGCATGACTCACAGGAGGTATTCAATGACCGATCGTAAAATTATCACGTATATCGCAACGAGCGCAGATGGTTTTATCGCGAGAAAAGATGGCAGTTATGACTGGTTGAATCGGCCCGGCAAACTTGACTATGGCATGAATGAATTCTTTAAAAGCATCGATGCGATTCTCTGGGGTAGAAAGACATACGATTTGAGTTTGGGTTTTGGAAAGAAGGGGGGCGGTCTATTTAGCTCAAAGGTTAAGAACTATGTCTTCACCCACAAACCGCCTAAGAAGTCTACGAAGCAAATTGAATTTGTGAATGAACCAATCAAGAAGTTTGCCAAACGAATTCGGGAAACAGAGGGAAAGGACATTTGGATGATGGGTGGTGGTGGTGTAATCGCTTCATTTCTCGACGCGGGTGAGCTCGACGAATTCATCATTCATGTAATCCCAACGTTTATCGGCGAAGGAATACCTCTCATTGCACCTGCAAGGCGTGATGTTCAATTATCGTTACTTGATACACATGCTTACGAGGATGGAGTGGTGAGGATGCATTACGCTGTCAGGAAGTAGCCTTCTCTGTGTCTCTGTGTTCTCTGAGCCTCTGTGTTTAAAATGAGCGCCGATTTTTTGAGGCCTTATTTCAACACAGAGGCACAGCGCGGCGAAGCCGCAACCAGAGATCATCCTGAAAGGATGTAAGTTAATAGCCGTGGGCGAGCGGCCTTGCGCGAAGCCCACGGAACAGAGGCCGTTTTTGATTAGACCCTGAAAGGGTCAAACCGACGTTTGTTCGACCCTTTCAGGGTCCTACATATCCTTGCCTTTGTCCGGGGGCTTCGCGCAAAGCCGCTCGCCCCCGGCTACTAACTTTTGTCCTTACAGGACGGGAGAAACTTGCTAAAAACAGGTTCACCGCAGATGACCTTCCTCAAGGCTGTAGCGCAGGGTTTGCGCCTTGATGATTGTCAGAGCTGCGGTGAATATGAAAACCCGAGTGCTTACTCTTTGGATAAGACTTCGCGGAAGTATTCAATTGCCCGCGGATCGCCTGACTCTCCCAGCGAACGTATTGCCTGTTTTCTGACGAGCTGGTTTGGATGAGTCCTGGCAATCTTGATCAGGATCGGTACAGACTCTTCCGCACGCCGTTCGCTGATTGCCCTGACTGCCTGTACCTGCACTTCAGTGTCGCCATTGGCGTTTTGTGCCGTTGCACTCAAGAACTCAAAACTCTTCTTGCCAGCTCGCTCACCCAACAACCGAATCGCCTGCTTTCTAACTTCCATACTGTCGGTGCCAGCCGCTACTGCGAACAACTTGTCTTCAACTCGGGGACTCTTGATATCCGACAGCGCCTGAAGTGCAGCACGTTTAACGTCGATAGACTGCTCAGCATCAAATAGCTTCAAAACATCTTCGACCCCGGCCTCACCTAGATCACTCAAAACACGAATTGCCTGCTTACGCAGGTCTGGATTGCTTTCGGAGCGCGCGATTTCCAGCAGCCGGCTGTGCGCTCGCGGACTCTTGGTTTCAGAGAGCGCTCGCAACGCTGTCCGCCGGATGTCAACGTTGGGCTCGTTCGAATAGATCTTAACTAGTTCGTCTACGGCATCGTCCCGCTTGAAATGGCCCAGCTGTCTTACTGCAATTCTCTTCGATTCCAAATCAGGATCGTTCTTGGCAACACCCAGTAAGAAAACATATGCGGCCTGCTCATCTCTTGCGTTGCCGGCAGCGGAAATGACTGACTGCCGAACTTCGACATCTTTCACACTCTCATACAGGCTTTGAATTAACGCCATTGAGCCCTGCTCACGGCTTTGTCCTATCGCATGAGCTGCAGACCTGCGCAACTTTTTGTCTTCGGATTCATTTCGCACAAGACCGGCAAGAAACGCTTGTTCGCCACCAACTTGTCCTAACCAGTAGACAGCCGAAGAACGAATACGCTGGTTTGGCGAACTAACGAACCCTTTCAACATTCCTCCAACTCGCTGGTCATCGTGCAAGGCAATTCCGAGTACAGCTCGCTCACTCAATTGATCTAGTGGTGCCGCAGCGGCGAGTGCTCGCAGGTAGTTCAAACTCTCTTCATTGTTTGCCCGCCCCAACCAGTAAACCGGGTACCCACTGTACTCACGCTTCCTTTCGAGATTGAAGACTTCCATTCTCGTGATCTGGTTACTAGAAACATCACGCAACAAAAAGATCGCGAGGTTGCGTGTTTCAACCGTCATTCCATCCGGTGTCGTTCCTACAAACACTGTAGTGTCGCCCATGGAGTTGATGTTCCCATGGAACTCGCGAATAGCTGGATCGATTGCGACACCGGGGCGAACGTCAAACGCGTAAGCCGACCAATAAGGCGACTGCTTCGCTCTGGCTCGCTCGCGGGCCGCGTCGAGCTTTGCCATCAAATCGGCTCCCTCAACTGAGTTGAAGCTTTGGACAGTGGCGGTTGCTGATTGAACCTGCAAGTCGTCTCCCGCAGCTTTTGCGGTCGTAACCGGCTTCGCTCCGGCGCAGGCAAAACTTCCAACCATCAAACTCAAGACCAACAATTGAGTTAGCTTTATATGTCGCATGGGAATCTCTCTCCGTATTTGGCTATTTCAAAAGGTCTTCGAGGAATTTCAGCGCTTCCGGATCCTTGCTGTCACCCAGATATCGCACTGCGAGTTTCCGCTGTTCGATTGAAGGATCATTGCGCGCAATCGCCATCAATTTGCGGACTGCACTCTTTTGTTTGGAGTTTCCAAACGCCCTCAACAACACGGCACGAACATCAACGTTCTGTTCGGCGTCATACATCGCAACCAGCGCGTCCGTAGTTTGTTCGTCGCCCTGATCGCCAACGATCCGAATTGCATACTTTCGCAAGTCAAGGTCTCCGTTGGTGCGTGCGACTTCCAGTATCTTGGCACGACCGCGCGGATCGTTGTTGTCGGCAAAGGCCCGGAGTAAACTCTGCTTGATCTTGATCTCTGTTTCCGAGTTGTAAAGTTGCAACAGATCGTCCATCCCGATGCGACCATGATCGGCCAGCCGGCGAATGGCCTCGATCCGTATCTCGGGCGTTTCACCTAACTTCGCGATCTCGAGAATTTTCGCTCGGGCCTTCGGATCATCACGTTCAGAGAGTGCTCGCAATACCTGGGAGCGAATATCCGGATTCTTGTCATTTGTGTAGATGCTGATCAAGACATCAAGCGACGCTTCATCTCTGAGTTCGCCTATATAACGGATCGCGTATTGGCGCATTGCCAGATCGTCTCCGCTTCGCGCAACCTCGATTACCTTCGCGGTTCCTCGCTGAGTTCGACCCTCTACCAAAGCACGCAGAATCTGGACGCGGACCTCTTTGGTGCGATCAGCGTCAAACAATTTGGACAACTCGTCAGAAACCTGTTCGCTGTGTTGTTCACCAAGACGTTTGATGGCAGTCAGGCGAAGCTTGAGATCTGGATTCGATTTGGCTATCTCCAACAGCATCGGAACAGCGCGCGCACCACCCTGCGAGCCGAGCATTGAAACGGCTGCGGCCAGGTAACCCGGACAACTATTGGCGTTTGCTTTGAGCGATTCCGTGACCAGGGCAACCGCCCGTTCCTGGTCGGCCTGGAAGAGACTCTGCAGGGCTAATGTTTTGATCTCGCAATTGTCATTGTTGTTGATATTGGTTACGACGTTTTGGTAGCCCATTAAAACCAGCAACGCTTCAGCTTCACGTCGCCAACTTGAGCCAGGATATCGTTCAATCAGGCGTTCAAGTGGCTTTCTCGCGTCTTCCTTGTAATTCTGCTTTTGCAACGCGTAGGCATACCAGTAGAGCGCTGCATCCATGTCTTTGTCTTTGGGATATCCCTTAATGAAGTCGTTGAATTTCTCTGCGGCTTTTTGCCAATTCTGCGATTCGATTAAGTCGCGGCCTTCTTTAAAAGTCTGCATGGCCGCGGTATTGAGTTTATTCGTCTGTACGAATCGATTAAGTTTTGCGATCTCTTGATCCACTGCCATTGCACGTTTGGCATAAATGAGCGTGACGGCAGCAAGACTTAAACAAGCGAGCACTGCGAGTGCGGTTCTGGTTCGGGGGAAATTTGCAGTCAGGTATTTCATTGTCGTCTCTTCCTTCAAAAAGTTTGATTGCCTTTAGTTAAGCCGGTTCACCGCACAGGCACAGAGAACCCGAGAGCAAGCGCAAGCAGATCGAGCGGTGATCAAAAACGCACATGGCATCTCCTTGTTCCCTGTGCCTCTGAGGCGACTCCGGTTAGACCTAAACGTGTGCGATATGCTTTAGCTAAAGCAAATCTGACTCGTTTGAGCCGTCAGCTAATTGATTCCTGCTTTGTCAAAAACTTCCGTTAAGAGTAGCGATGTGCATCGCTCCTTGTTTGATTAATCCAGGGCGCGCGCAAAGGTGCTGGAGCTAACTTGCAAAAGCGCCACGATGTTTCTACGTTCCACACGATCCTTTATGACGCGAACGTCACTTTGACGAGCGTTGTCAGGAAGGTTTGCGATATCCAAAAGGATTGGTTCAAGGCTCTCTAACAAAGACGCCACTTGAGTGTCGCCTGAGGCATCCGCTTCCCGTCGCAACATCATGTTTTGATAGACCAACTGCTGCGCCAGCTTTTTCTCGTAGTTCAGTTCTGGAGATCCTCCCGAACGGTTCATACGAACGTTGCGAAACGAGCGCAGTAACAATTCGGATTTCTGAAAATGAATTGCCGTCATTGTTTCTGCGTCGGCTGAGCGAACCTTCGGTACGTCAGTAGACTCTGTCGTGTTCCTGGCAATATTGTCCTGCGGTGGTTCAACAATAAGCGGCTCGCGCTTCTTGCTGGGCACTTTGTTCTTGTTGCCGCCTGACGGTGGCTGAGATCCCCTCGGCACAACGTTGTTCTGTCCGCGGCCCTTCGGGCTTTCTTCTGCCTGACGAGGTTGTGGCGTCGGAGTCGCCTTTTTATTCCCTTTGGCAATTTCCTCTGGCTGGTTAGGAACTGATTTCGATCGTGGGTAGATCCAGAATGCAATAAGAACACCAAGGATTAATAAAGCGACCACCCCACTGAATGCCGGATTGAAAACCCAACGCCAGGCAGGTTTCCCTGAACGGCCAGGTTGATTTCCAAGAATGCGGTCCAATGCTTCGCGTTGAGCAACTGGTTTGAACGCAACCGGGAAATCGTTAATTTGAGTGCGGAGGCTGAGAAAGTCGGCGCGCGCTTCCTGGCATTCAACGCAACTCAACAGGTGTCGCTCGAGTTCGCGAGCCTCGGCCTGGGTTAGTTCGCCGTCGATAAGGGAAGAAATTTTTTCAGTGCAATCGCAGTTCATAAATCACCTGTGAATTTCGGATTTCGGATTTCGGATTTCGGATTTCGTTTTCACTTCTTTTGACTTTCGTTAGGCGGTGGAAGATCAAAATCCCGAGGTCACAAATCCGCCATCCGAAATTCGAATTCCAAAATTCATCCAGCGCTCACTCCAACCGTCTTCTTACTTTGCCTGGTCCAACGTTCCCGTAACGTGGTCCGTGCTCGAAAAATATCGACCTTGACTTTGCTTTCCGAAACATTTAGCACCTGGCTAATGTCACGGTAGCTCAACTGCTCCTGTTCACGAAGCAACAGAGCTACTCGCTGGTCCTCAGGTAGTGTTCCCAACATGGTCAAAACCATTTCATTGCGTTCCTTGGTTTCAAACTCTTGTTCAGGATTCCTGGTCGGAGGTCTCATTGCTTCAACTACTCGATCAAAGAGCCGGTACCGCGTGTGCGACTTTCGATGTTCGTTAATCGCGAAATTTCGAGCTACCCGGTAAAGCCAAAACCGCGCCTCGCCATGTGGCAAAGTCTCCCATGCGGTCCGATGCAGTTGCAGGAAGCTCTCCTGTGCCAAATCTTGCGCCAGCTCGACGCGACCGCCCAATAAACACTCCAGAAAGCGACATAGGCTCGGGTAGAATTCCTGAAACAGCATGGTGAACTCTTCATCTTGGCTCGCCATATGCTGCGCTACGTCTCCTAAAACACCTGGGTTCGGGAAAAGTTACAAAAAAGAATTAGTGATGACCTGATTCTCGTTTTTCCGAGGTTCAGGGCCAATAGTTACAGTAAGTTAGGTGTTCTGACTATTTTACCCGGATGGCCAACAGCAAATCACAGATCTCAAATTTAAGATCTCACAGTAGATCCAGGAACGTCCTAATAGTGAGACAGACGCTAACCTATTAGTACTGTGAGATCTAAGATTAGTACTGTGAGATCTAAGATTTGAGATCTGAGATTCCGGGGGGCCACCTAGCCAAAAATTAACCCTAATGGCTAAAATCCGCGATACTCTTAACCCGGCTATGAATCTGTCAATAAGGTCCATTTTCCGCGTTTCAGCTATCCCGACGTTAACCCTGATACTTGCGTCGGTTCTTAGTGTTGCGGCTCAAAAAGAGGGCAACAACCCAGGCTTGCGCAAATATGATGAATTTGGCCCTATTCAAAATGAAGACACAATGGCCAGGCTCGATTTCTTCACCATTGAGCTCCAAAAGAATTCATCACTAAAAGGGTATGTGGTTGTCTATGGAGTTGCTGGGAAGGGTCCTGGAAGCGGAAATGCACTTTTAGGAGCACTCAGAAACTACTTAACAGAACGGCGCGGTCTAACCGATTCACAGCTGTCGACCATTTATGGTGGGCGCAATCCACCAATTAACTTACCAAGAGTTGAGTTATGGATAGGTAAGTCAACAAACCCTGGACCAACTATTCGGCAAACGCGTGGACCGTTTGAAGGGTTCAAAGGTCGCTTCAGAGAGTTCCCTGAATGGGACGAAATAGAAGGTGGCGAACCTGAGGTTGATGGATCGGTCCTGGCCACAGGTGTTGACGCTGCCTTCGCTGAAACGCTAAATCGGCAAAGAGACTCTGTCGCATATTTGGTTGCCTACAACAGCAAAGACGCCACTCCAGGTGCCTGGAGACGCGTCGGCCAGAAACGGATCGACGCCTTAAGGGAGTATGGCATCACCAGCGACCGTGTGAAGCTTATTTTCGGTGGAGTTTCTAATGAGACAAAGTCGGAGCTTTGGATACAACCAAAGAGTGATCCACCACCAGTAACTATTGGTCCTGAACCCGCACCTACGAAAGCAATTCTCGTCGCCTCAATTAATGAAATGATGTGGGAGGCATATGAACGAGGAGCAATGAACCGGATGGTGGAAATTCTGCGCAACAACAAGACTCTGCGAGTTTGCCTGGTTGTGCAATTACAATCCAAATCAGCTGGAGATAACGAAGGCGTTGCGGTTTCAGATTCTGAGGAGACGCAAAAGCCAAAAATGGATTTCGTAGCCTTGCCCGAGAAATGGCGAAAAGAGCTTGCGAGTAAAGTTAAGCTGACTCCAGATCGTTTCATCGTACTTATGTCAGAAGCTTCCGAAGATTCCAGTTCGGGTATCGACGTGTGGATCGTACCCGAAGGTGCAAAACTCCCCGGCCCGAATGACTCTGATGAGGATGCCGATCCAGTTGGGTACTGAATTTATGAACCGCCGAAATCTTAGTTCGCTACTAGTCCTATTATTGTTGGCGTTAATGTTCTCCACCACCATCTCCGCTCAATCGAGAAACAAATCCAGACAACGCAAGGCAGCGATGTTTGATGAATACGGCACGCTCAGCTACTGCAGCGTCACAGCGAGGCTCGACAACTTTGCTATCCAACTCGAAAGCGATCGTAGTCAACAGGGATATCTAATTATTTATGGACCTCCGGGCGAAGGACGTGGCTTTGGAACCGATTCAGCTGAAAGACAAAAAGGTTACCTCGTAAATGCACGCGGCATTGAAGAAGAAAGGCTCACCACGATTTACGCGGGTAGAAACGATGTCCTTACGGAAATTAGAGTTCAACTCTGGATCGGGCCAGCCGGAGCGCCTGCGCCAGAACCCAAAAAGTTCAATGTTCATCCAGAGAACTTCAAGGGAATGTATGAGGAATCTGAGGGCTACGACGAAATCACTAATTACGTCGACGATGGGGAAGGCGAAATGGAGAGCCTCTTCCCCGGAGTCTGGCTGGCGAGTTTGGCTGACGTTGTGAAAAGCCAAACTAACTCTCTTATTTACGTTGTCGGCTACAACGGAGAATCTTCGGTGCCGGGCGCCTGGCGCCGGATGGCGGAAGGTGAAGTCGAGGGATTCAAGAAGGCCGGTATTCCAGCTAATAGATTCAAGATCATTTACGGCGGCAACGAAGAGAAAGCCAAGACGCAGATTTGGATTCAACCAGCAAACGATCAGCCACCGGTAAAGGACGCCGGTGCCGAACCGGCCTTGCGCGCGGCCGTACAACTTGGCGACTTCGGCGATTATGACCTTGGCCATAAAGACTACGAACGGAAAGCCTTTAATCGTCTACTCGAAACGTTGCGCGCATTTCCTACTCTGCGGGCCTGCATAATTGTCAGAATCGAACAGCCCTCGCCGAAAGAAGAGGAAATGGAAGTGATGACTTCGGCAGTAATCGTGCAACCGAATGAAGTCACAGATTTACCAACAGAAAATGCTGCGGCCCAACCTGAACCTGATCCAGAACCAGCAGACCTACTGAAGCTCGTCGACAGTTGGAAGGGCGAACTCAGCAAGCAAAATATTCGTGAAGACCGATTGGTGATTCTGTTTTCGAAGGCACTACCTGATCAGGCAGGTACACTAGAAACCTGGCTGATACCAAATGGGCATTCGCTTCCTGATCCTGAAGCAATTTTCAAAGAGGAAAGTGAACCGAAAGACTCTAAGGCTGTCACGAACGGAAAACCTTAAGAATCGCTCGATAGCATTCCGGTGGAGTGGAGAATTTTCGCAATGGCCTCTAAAGCTTTCCTATCCCTCGAATAAGGACCCTGGACAATCCATGTGGAAACGCTACTCGTTCTGGCTTTGGATCGCGATAGGTTTTCAACTGCTCACAGGCGCGGCACACTGCCTTAGTTTTGTTGCTACCCAGCAGCCGGCAAATGAAACAGAACGACAACTACTCGACTTGATGGCAAATTATCAGCTAGACATGGGAGCTGGAATACATCGCAGCACTTGGCACTTGTTCACTGCATTGAGCGCCTGCTTCCCGATGCTCTACTTCTTCGGAGCGTTCAATAATATTTTTGTTCTGAAGAAGCACGTTGATGCTGGATTGGTAAAGGGATTGCTCGCGATTCAACTAATCGTTTTTGGTGTCGCGTTTGGAGTTATGGTGGTATTTGCGTTTCTGCCACCAATTGTCTTAACGGCTTTAGTCTTTGTCTTTTTGGCTGCGGCGTTCTTTATGACACCCAAGGCCGATGACTAACTCGGTAAAAGAGTGTCCGATATGCTTTAGCTTGTCGGTGCTGTGAGATTGAAGGTTCCTATTTCATACGAAGGGTCCTTCTCACAGCACCGACAAGCTAAAGCATATCGGACACTCTTTTAACCT
>JBKPQV010000086.1:0-7087 GCA_046734235.1 Acidobacteriota bacterium | reverse complement strand
GTAAACGGAGTGGGTAAAACCACAACCATCGGAAAACTCGCACAACGGATCAAAGCGGAAGGAAACGATGTATTGATTTGTGCCGCTGATACTTTCCGAGCGGCGGCTTCGGATCAACTGGCGATCTGGGCAGAGCGCACTGGTGTACCACTCATTCAACAAAAACAGGGAACGGACCCGGCCGCTGTATTGTTCGACTCTTTGAAGGCAGCAAAAGCACGTGGTTCAGAAGTTCTTATTGTCGATACCGCTGGTCGTCTTCACAACAAGTCGAACTTAATGGCCGAACTCGAGAAGATGAAACGTGTAGCGGGAAAAGAAGTTGAAGGCGCGCCACATGAGACGCTGCTCGTTGTCGATGCTGTGACTGGACAGAATGGATTAGAACAAGCGCGCCAATTCCTCAAAGTAGCAGGGGTAACCGGCATAGTCTTGACGAAGCTTGATGGCACCGCCAAAGGAGGAATTGCCGTCGCTATTGCTAAGGAATTGAACCTGCCAATTCGTTATGCAGGAATTGGCGAGAAAGTAGACGATCTAGTCGTGTTTGATCCTGAGCAGTACGTAAATGGCTTGTTTGGTAACTAAATTAGTGACTGTAACAACGACAACAACACTAACTGAGGCAACAACAGCATGGACCGACGAAGATCGGTTGTTGATGGCTCATGCGTTGGATCTAGCACGAAGAGGCACCGGTCGTGTTAGCCCTGGTCCACTTGTGGGTTGTGTGATTGTCGATGCCAAGGGTGAAGTTGTTGGTGAAGGGTTTTATGTGTTTGAAGATTTGCAGCATGCGGAAACCATTGCACTTGCCCAAGCGGGTGAAAGAGCGCGTGGGGGCACAGCGTACGTTTCATTGGAACCTCATGCACATCATGGCCGAACTCCACCGTGTACCGACGCTCTTATTGCTGCCGGTATTAAACGGGTAGTCGCACCAATCCAGGATCTAAATCCGAAAGTATCCGGTAAGGGTTTTGAGCACCTGCTAAATGCTGGAATAGCAGTACAGACTGGTCTCTTATCTGAAGAAGCGACTCAGGTGAATGAGGCCTACTTACACTACATGCGGACCGGCAGACCGTTTGTTCATCTCAAACTTGCAGTATCGCTGGATGGAAAGATCGCCACCCGAACTGGTGACTCTCGTTGGGTTGCGGGGCCGGATTCCCGGCAAAGAGTCCAGGAGCTCCGGTATCAGTACGATGGAATTCTAGTTGGTGTGGGAACCGCAAAAACGGATGATCCACTTCTGACAGACCGTTCAGAGCTTCCTCGTCGCCGACCATTAGTTCGAATTGTCCTCGATGAAAAGGCCGAGCTTCCTCCGACGGGTCAACTGGCAAACACAGCTACCGAATGGCCCGTTGTTGTCTTTGCAGGTGTTGATGCGGACGATACCTGTGTCGAAGATCTGAAACGCAAAGGTGTCGATGTGGTTCGACTCACGAACCGCAACATATTACCAGTGCTGGAAGAACTCGGGCGACGTACGTTACAAAGTGTGCTCGTTGAAGGTGGTGGTGCGGTGGCCGGTGCTTTTATCGACTCGGGCCTGGTAAATAAAGTGACCTTTTTTATTGCTCCAAAGGTTGTCGGAGGCGTTTCAGCGCCCGGTGCAATTGGTGGTGTTGGCATCGAGAAGATGAGCGATGCAGTAAACCTTGAACGAGTCACCGTAAAGCGACGTGGCGATGACATTGAAGTAACAGGCTATTGTCGCGCCGCAACTGAGTAAGCCGTGTCTGATGAAACGGCAAACAAATTCGCTAGTCATCGTCCTACAAAGCGACTTGGCCAAAACTTCCTCAAAGATCGCAACACGATAGACCGAATCATCTCTGCGTTTGATCCCAAACCCTCTGAGACGGCAATAGAAATCGGTCCAGGAGCAGGCGCGTTAACCTCTGTCTTAGTTCAAAGGGTCAGACAGCTAATTGCAATCGAATTCGACAATAAGCTCGTACCTTTGCTCGCTGAACGTTTCGAGGATTACGCAAATTTTAAGTTAGTACATGCCGACGCGCTCACCGTGGATCTTTGCGCCGAGATTCAGCCTGACAACAAAGCACGAATCGTGGCAAACCTTCCGTACAACATTTCAACTGCCATTCTTCAACGCCTGATTGCTCAGCGACGCTGTTTAGAAGAAATGGTTGTGATGTTGCAGAAGGAAGTTGTTGATCGAATTCAAGCGCCAGCGGGCTCAAGTGAGCGAGGCTACATATCAGTTTTGGTTGAAGCCTATTGCACGACAAAGAAACTTTTTGATGTTGCCCCTGGTGCTTTTCAACCCAAACCAAAAATCTGGAGCACCGTTGCCCGGCTCAAGTTTCGGCCAAAATGCGCCATTGAGTGCAGGAACGAAGATCTGCTGTGGGCGCTTGTTAGTGCCGGCTTCGCGCAAAAGAGAAAGACGATTCTCAACAATCTGCGAAATGCAACCGGCAAACTCCAGGATGTAATTAAGCAAAATGGTGGCGCGAGTATTGTTTTGTGCAAGTCAGGTGTTGAATTACAAAGACGAGCTGAGAGTTTGCAGTTGGGAGAATGGCAAAGAATTGTTCAAGCGATGGAGTGACGTTGATGCGTAACTACCTTGATTCCACTCTTCGGTCGTAGTGAGAGAACAGGCAAGAGTTCCACTTTATGATCAGGGGCCAAAGCTAGGCGATAACGTTGACCAATTGTCGCCAGCAGCAAGACGATCTCCATCATTGCAAAGTAGTTTCCAATACACTGCCTTGGCCCTCCGCCAAAAGGGAAGTACGCATACCGAGGAAGGCTTTTGGCACGTTCTATTGTCCAGCGCTCGGGATCAAACGCATCGGGATTGTCGAAGTAGCGTTTGTCGCGATGTGTTACCCACTGGAAAGCAAAAACCTGACTCCCCTTCGGAACGCGAAAACCGCTGATCTCCGTTTCTTCAAGAGCCTCTCGCCCAACCGCATACGCTGGCGGATATAATCGCATCGCTTCCTTGGCGATCATTTCCGTGTATGACAAGCGTGGGAGGTCTTCCACGGTAGGAGTTCGACCGCCCAGAACTGAGGCTAGTTCATCGTGAAACTTCTTTTCAGCTTCCGGGTGAGTCGCCAGTAGATACCAACTCCACGACAGTGATAGCGCCGTTGTCTCGTGACCAGCGAGAAACAAGGTCATCACTTCGTCGCGCAATTGTTTATCAGTCATCTGGGAGCCGTCTTCGTCCTGGGCGGCCAAGAGCATGGACAGTAGATCGCCCTCATCTGATTGACTCGCCCGCCGCTCAGAAATAATTCGATAAACGATGCGATCGATTTCTGAAACGGCATTGAAGTAACGTCGATGTCCAGGTGTAGGAAGGCGGTTGTCCATAATCCACTTGAGAGTAGCTTGGGACGCAAAGGGCTTCACAACCTCCGAAAGCATTGCACCGACGTGATCGGCATCGTTGGAAACGTCAGCATTGAAAAGTGTTTTGACAACGATTTCTAAAGTTAATCGCGTCATCTCCCGTGAGATATCCAGTTGTTCGCCATCTCGCCATTTGGTAATTGCGCGCAAGGCGTAGTCAACCATTACG
Source organism: Acidobacteriota bacterium (assembly GCA_046734235.1). Classification (GTDB taxonomy): domain Bacteria; phylum Acidobacteriota; class Blastocatellia; order Pyrinomonadales; family Pyrinomonadaceae; genus PSRF01. Next base: position 3,519 of record JBKPQV010000086.1, on the reverse strand, counting down.
TTGCCGTATGTGCTGATGCGTTGACGATGAAAGGCTGGTTGGGCCAGTCGACGTTGCCGGCGCCAGAACTCTCCCTCACTGGTGACTAATCCGTTGCCAACCAGACGCGCGAAGAATGGTGAGCGCAAGGAGCCTGCCTTACGATAGCTTTTCGCATTTGTCGTGAGGAGCGTTTCGATATCGTCGGGGTTATAAAGGAAATAAGCGTGTACCCACAGAAAGCGTGTACGAACGACATCGCCATAATCGCGACACCGCTCGATGAAACCAAGCGTGTCGTCATTGAAATCGCGCATTACACCGAGAAGGAAATGTCCCTTCGGACCGGGAGGTAACAACGATGTTCCGGGCGCAGTTGCGGCGGTCAATTCTGAACTCATGGTTTTAGCAAATTCATATAAATGCTGGTTTCACTGTCGGGTATGACTATAGCGTTCACCGTTTTCTGATAGAACTCCACCGGACCTACTCCGCCAATTATTCCGTACACATAACCGAGTTCATGAAGACCCCAGAGTGCTGCAAGTAGAAGCGCCTTGCCAATACCTTTTGCACGCGCCTGATTAACGACCCCGGTTGGTCCAAAGAATGATCTGCGAGTGCACTCATAAGCACTAAAGCCAACGATCTTGCCCTCAAGTATTGCGATATAAACAGATACCGGCTTGTTATAAAAACCTATTTGCGCTTCGTCAGCCCAGGCAGCTGAAAAGTTCTGCGTAATAAAGCGATGAACTGCACTGAGTTCAAATGGTTGCGCCCGACGAATCACCACTCTTTCGTCGGCACATGAGGATTTGGGTGGGAGCCTTAATAAGTTGACCAGCAAGTCTGGCATCAGAAGAAGTGTCCGCTAGTTGATTTGGAACGGCAGTCGTTGACTAACGCTGGTCTTCGCTAGCCGATCAGTAATGGTTACCTGTAGCTCGTAGTTTCCGCCCGGAAGACTGTCAAGCGGGAACTGACCGCCGTAGGGAATACGCGCCAAGTCGGTCATGCCCTCTGTCGACAACTTCCGCACAGGCGTACTTACGACGGAGCTTCTGTTGCGCAAGACTTGGACCTGAGCGGTGACGTCGGGTACGGCCGGTGTACCGGTAGCGTTATAGATGAACATCAAAAAGTTCAACTGTGAAGAACGAGAGAACTTGTTATCCACACTGAACTGCGGCTCTGTTGTCGGGGCCGTCTCGCCTTTCTTGCTTGACCTGAGAAGCAGCGAACTCAAAGTAAGTTTATGACCCGAGAGATCAGGGATTTCGATCCACTGCGACGCGGTGCCAACTTTACCACTCTTGGCGTCGCGAACTGCAGCCCGTATTTGATGGAGACCAGGTGTTAGTTTTGCTTTGTAGGTGTAGACAACCCCGGCGTCCTGAGTCTTGTATTGTTCTGGTATGGCGCCAACGTTTAGGCGAGTTCTAAAGGTTCCCGCCGTTTTTCCCTGATCATTAAGAATCACGCCTGCAAGATCGAGCGCCGCTTGTTTGCCATCGTTTCCATAGTCAAGCGAGGCTGTTGAAGCGAGGACACCCGCGTTCACAATGGGTCCATTGTCAGGAGTATCGATGAAATTGGCAGAAACTGTCAGTGGAATGTGGGTTTGAGTTAAAGGCGCGCTAAGGGCGAGTCTGAGGTCGGCTTCCACACTTTTCTCGGCGGCTGGTGGTGCGGTTGTATTAACGGCGGTCGAAGCTGGTTTGACGCCAGTAAGGTAGCCTTTCGGCAGCCGAACGCGGAGATCAGAGCGATTGGCTATGCTGATTTCGACCTTTTTGAAGGTAGCAATCTTTTGTTCTTCGTTTGATGGTTTCCAGGACAGCAGGTAATAGTTGGATGTTTCCTTGATAGCCCTGTTTATCCCAGCGTCAAGACCATCAGTATTCAAGACTGCTCGGCCGCCGGTGTCGCTTGCCAGTGAACTGAGTGCATCTTGCGATGAGGTAATTTCGCCGATGTTTGAGCGCGATAGTTTACCTTCTGGATCAGACCGGTTGGAAGAAACGTCAGTCGCCGAAATCAGACCACGGGCATCGAGCGAGTAAATGACGACGCCCGAGCGAACAGCAGCATCGGTCACTTCACGAAGCTTCATCGCAAAACCTGTATTACGATCGTTCAAAAAGAAACCGTCGGACACAAAGAAGACGAGCTTACGACCTTTTTGTTGACTAGCGGTGTGAAGCAGCGACTCGAGGCCGGCTAAAGTGCCATTAGTAACTTCAGTTGCTTGTTTAAGAATAACTCTGGCGCGTTCTTTTACCTGGCGTTCAGCGATCTCCCTGGACATTCCACTGCTTTGCCGACCCGATGACGATGATGCGCCTGCGGAAGAAGCGACTGCGCCTCCGCCTCTTGGAGGTCCTACAGCTCCTCCAACACTTCTGAAATTAGTTGCTTTCAGAAGTTCATTCGTGAAGTAGCTCAAGGAGTCTTGATCTCCCGAATCAATGCGCAACGCTATGTATTCGGTCATCCCAACAATTTCAGTATCCTGGATAACATATGGCCGATGATTCAGCCGTGCAATTGCGGCGTGAAGGACGGCTTTGTTGTTCGTGAACTGTTGAAGGAAGCCGATCTGACCCGTAGCGGACGTGATTGCTACATAGTCGTTCGGAGTCATTTGATTATCAACAAAGTTGGAGATCGTGAGCCGAGTCTTATTTACGCTCTTGGCCGATAAATGTAGGTCGTCGACAAAGAAAATGATAGTGCGACCTCGATATTCAGTGTTGATTGGTTGAGCCGGCGCGGGCTTGCCGATGCTCGCCGCTGCCATCAAAGACCTTTCCTGTTCAGTGCCAGCCACCACGCGACTGAAAAACTGAATCGGCTGCGCCTGACCATCCACACGTAGTACAAAATCTTCAGGCCGCAGTCCGTCGACAAAAATTCCCTTACTGTCAAAAACCGCGACCGTTGTCTGCACCAGGGAAGTGTCTACACGGATAACCTCAATACTCGGTTCAGGACTCGGTTTGGGCTGTTGTTGGGCAAGACCGTTTAGGGTAGCTAACAGACAAAAAACGAGGCACAGCAAGAGCTTCTTCATCAAGACAATCCCCAGGGTAGCGGCTTTCTGCGTTTAGGATTTTAACATTGATGGGAGGATTTGATTGAAGTAAGCATTGGAATTTTGAGGAGATAGATCAGACACCACCCGCTTCAGCGGCGTGGAGTTTCAATTTCTCGCTACACACAGGGAGGAAAGAGATCGGGAGACACCACCCGCTTCAGCGGCGTGGAGTTTCAATTTCTCGCTACACACCGAGAGGAAGAGATCGGGAGGACACCACCCGCTTTAAGCGGCGTGGAGTTTCAACTTCTTCGCTACACACAGGGAGGAAGAGATCGGGAGGACACCACCCGCTTTAAGCGGCGTGGAGTTTCAACTTCTTCGCTACCGATTTGGTGGATAGCGGGCGCGCTGGGAGATGTTTTTGTTTTAGCTAGAAGAGTCGCGTCATGCTCGACAGGGCTGTTTGCTAAGTGATTTTAGCGAAGAAGTTGAAACTC
>JBKPQV010000085.1:0-7268 GCA_046734235.1 Acidobacteriota bacterium | reverse complement strand
GTTTCAGCGTTTGAAAATGGATCGGTTTTAGTCACCTTGCCACCTTCCAAGACCTCGATTGCCCTTTTCGTGTAACCGGCACTCTCGTCGTCAAGCGCTGTCTTTCCAGATCTTGATTCATCGTAGCCGGCTTCGCTTAGCACCGAGAGCACATAAAAGTTGTCCGGGTCGGCTGTGAGAATCGATCGGCCCATCTCAAAAACTTTGACGTAATTCTTGCTGGTGTAGTTTGTGTAGAGATCGTACTGACGCAGAACCCTTTCATACTCGCTTACAAACCGGCGCATTTCAGGAAGATACTTGTCGGTACTTTCATTGAAGCGATTAATATATTCCTTGGCCGCTTCGTAGGCCTGGCGCTGTCGTTCTGAGATCGGAACTTTCTTGTTCTCGGAGAATCTGGAGTAAAGCGCCTCGCGTTCCGAGTCGTTAATCTGACTCGGCATTGTAGGGTTCCTTTGTGCAACAGCGCTGCCAAATGAAGCAAGTGACCCCACTCCAATCAAAATTGTTGCAAACCAAAAGTTAGAAATCAGCTTCATGATTGCACTCTCGACTAGCCACGGATGAACCCCGATTACACAGATAATGTTTGTTTTCTTTATCCGTTTAATCCGTGTTCATCTGTGGCTGATGATCTTTATTCCTGCGCCAGGAACTCGCGTATCAACTTCCGCTCGTTTTCATCCTGAATTCTCGTGAAGAGCTTAGTTCCTAACGTCTTGATTGTTTGGGGACGATCAAAAGGCAATTTGTCGTACATCTTGCCGCCACTGAAATGGCAAGGCTGACATTTCGATTTCAACATCGGTTGTATTTGACTTTCAAAATCAACTTTTGCTGATGTGGTAGAAACTGGCCGGCGTTCCTGGGCACTTGCCGTTGGCGTCCACGAATGTCCAGTGCCGCGGCTGCACGCCAAGGAGCAAACGCTTAATCCTACGAATAGCCCTAAGCCGAGGATTCGCATGCCCCGAATGCTACTCCCAGAGGCGCTCGGTTGCCAAGAAATTTGGGATGAACCGAGCATTTTCCATATGTCATTAGACCTTTTTTCAATTCCTATTTTCCCCTCTGTGTCTCTGTGTTCTCTGTGCCTCTGTGTTTTCCAGGCTTTCACCATTCTGAGAGCATTTCAACACAGAGGCACAGAGAACACAGAGACACAGAGATTGCCCAGTATGGCAATTTAGAAATGACAAAGGCGTATGGCAAAATGCTCAGATCACGTCAGCAAAATTCTTCCGGGTACGCGCAAACCACCAGTAGCCAAAAATGAAAACTACGACCGCGATGATCGCGAAGTATCCAAGTCCACGCCAATCAGGTGGCTGGTTCTCCAGGAAAATTCTGCGATAGCTTCGAATCAGCGATGTAAATGGATTGAGGTTGATAAACCAACGAAAGCGTTCAGGGACGATCGACTCGGGATAGATAATGGGAGTCAGATACATCCACGCCATCAACACCAGCGAGACTCCCTGGACAATATCGCGCAAGAAAACGCCAAGAGCGGCCAACAACCAGGCGGCTCCAATCGTCAGTAGTAATTGAGGTATTAATACCACCGGAAACCAAACCACTGTCAGTGGTAATTGATGTTGAATCAACAGAATTCCCAGCAGTAACGCAACCGTCGCGAATAGCTGATTACCAAGTGCTGAAAACGTCTGAGCTACTGGCAACGTTTCTAACGGAAACACCACACGTTTGACCAGGTTCGCATGACTCACAATTGTGGTTGCAGATTGCTGCAGTGTCTCTTGAAACATGGTCCAAGGCACTAAACCACAAAACAAGTAGAGGGCATAGTCCCAGTGTGAACTGCTGGCATTGAACCGTGCACCAAAGACGCCGGCAAAGATAAACGTAAAGATTGCGATCATCACAATCGGAGTGATGATGGCCCACACCACTCCGAGCGCAGATCCCTTGTAACGCGTCAACAAATCTCTCTTAGCAAGCGAGAAGATCAATTCGCGTCGACTTGGCAAGGTCCATAATGTTTGCCAAATGTTATGTTGGGCTGTTTGCGCCGAGATCATTAGTTTGCTTCCGGGAGTTTCCCGAAGCCACACCAGCTATTCTCGTTATGCCAGGTGATCATCACTTCTTCTGCACCGATTTCTCGCCACCATTCTTCAAATTCGGCACGTGATAAATAGAACGCCGTAGGAGCAACCAGATGATCAAAAACTATTGTGTGTTGTTCACGCCATCCGAAGGTAGCGATGGACTTCAGATATTCATTATAAAAAAGGTGACGCGCAATTGCAGATCCGCTACGGCTACGGTTAAGTGGACCGTAAATCAGTTTAGTCGCGAAATAAACGCTCGCAGCAGGAATTTTCGAAAGCTGTAATAGTGCTCGTTGATCGATCTTCGAAGTTAGTTTTTCTCGAACCGGGTTTACAAATCTGGTTATCCATTCGTTATTCTCGGCGCCGTAAACCCATGCGGAAAGCCGGCCACCTTTTTTCACCTTCGAAGCTAACGATTTAAACCCTCCCTTGGGATCAGGCAAGTGATGCAGAACGCCAATTGAAAACGCATAGTCGAATGCAGTCGCTAAGGGCAAGCGATAAATGTCTGCTTGAATAATGTGGACATTAGGCAAATGACGCGTAGCTGCAAAGGCAGTTTCGACTGCAACGCTGAGATCGATCCCCACTACCTCACGCGCCCCCCATTGGGCCGCCAACAGCGTGTGCCTACCCTTTCCACATCCACCTTCGAGGACAACCTTGTCGTTAAAGAATTCAGGTGTAACAGGTTCCAGCCAGCCTAGCATTTGCTCAGCATAGAGCGTGTCTTGTTGAGTGAAGTGAGTCCATTGCCATCCAAAGTTTTCGGCAGTCTCCTTCTTATCCGACTCCACTTCCGACAGGTCAGCAAACCTTGGAATACCACCCGTAATTGGGAAAATGCGATTACAGCCCGAGCAGGTAAGTTTACCCTCGATGATTTCACCCTCGTGAGCAGTTTCGCTATGCAGTGACAAAGAAGCGCCACACAAAGGACAGACGAGGTACGTAAGCAATTTTTCTTTCAATTAAGTTGAAAACCGTTATTCCAAGATTTGAAGAACAGTGAGTAACTATAACACCTGGACAGAATGGGTAGGGAAGGGCTGACCGAAGCGGATCTCAGATCTCAAATCGAAGATCTCAGATCTCAGATCTCAAAATTCTAAGTTCCTGCCCCACTCCTTTGAGATCTGAGATCTTCGATTTGAGATCCTTGAAGTTAGTTTCCACACTCACTGCTGTTATGTGTGGTGAGCATACCGAAACGATTCTGATATTCGATAGAGGTAAGAAAGGCGCAGGTCAACGAACGAGCGGCATCGGGATCGCGCAGAGGTTTGCTCTTAAGACTATTCACCCAGAAGTTAAATCCCGTCTCATCTGGATCGCGTCGGAGATAACCAAAGTACTGCAATAAAACGATCGACTGATTGTATTGAGAGTCAGCCATTGCGGGCTGTGAAGTCAAAGCCAACAAGATCGCCGCCCGCCCATCATTGGTGCCGTCAAACAAACTGAGCAAATTAGAGCGTTCGGCTTTTAGATCTGCGCTCGTATTCGGTGCTGACATGGCTAACAATCGATCCACAAACTCGGCGGCCTTTAAAGACGAAGGATACCTCTTCTCAAATTCATTTCTTGCCACAAACGCAGCAGCAAACGCCTGGCGTCCGTTTTCCGATTGCTCAGTGAACTTAGCAAGTTCCTTGCGATCGTTCTCGTATTCAGTCAGACGAGGACGCCGGCCAAGCGCGGTTGCATACATGGTCTGCAGAAACAACCCACTTGCGGGCAACTCATCCTTTGTTAAGAGCGAAGTCGCAAGATCCAAACGGCGCGTGCGCAAACAATCGGCGCGCGTGCCACACTGCGAAAGCTGTGCGGTCAGCTTCTCCAATGTCGTTTGGTCCGGGTCTCGACCGAGCAGGTCCGAATAGTGCTGGGACACGAAGAATCGAAAGTCATCGAGCGGATTTGAGTTTATTAATGCAACTCCCGGATCGATCGTTAGAGCACCAGGGACAAACGCAATCTCACCAGAGTTAGATTGTAACTTGATGGAATAGTCACCAAACGGAGCATTTGGTGCGGCGGTTACATCGAAACTAACCACTGGAAACGGGGTTCCCATTTGTTCCCTGCTAAGACTCGCAGAATCAACGGTGAAATACGGAGAGTTAACTCCTATGCCGGTTCCAGGCACCTGATCGATGCCCTCACCACCGAGGTATAACTTGATCTTCCTCCCTGCCTCGATTGGAAGAGCAACTGTGGACAACTCGGAATTAAGCCCGACAAAGCGAGGATTAAGACTCGGCGTTGACGGCTGGACCAAATTGTAATTGAGCGTTGTAGCAGCATCAGCTTTCACATTTAACTGGCCGGCAACTTCAAAACTTCTGAATTGCTGAGCTGAAGGCAAACCATCTTCACGAGGCTTGGCCAATAATCGATATTGTCCTGGGACTAAGCCTTCAATTTTGTAACTACCATCTTCAGCCGACACGCTACTCGCTATCACTCGACCGGTTGCAACATTCTCAGCCCAAATCATCGCGGCCTCAAGGGGAGCAAATGTGTTAGGCAAACGGTTGTCGATCAGCCGCCCCTCAATACGCCCGAGATGTTGCTTAGATCCGTAAAGAGTTCGCACGCGTTGACGGTCGTCTTCACTTAGAGTCCGCTCAGTCAATGCCGGCAATCCAAACGTGCCGTTGAATCCCTGCTTTCCCTGCATCGTTGAAGCAAGCACTGATGAGTGGTCCAAACCAAGCAAATGTCCAATCTCGTGTGTGAAGGTTGCTTCGAGATCATAGGTGCCAACAGAACCATCAGTGGAAAACTGCAAGTCGGCTCCCTCTTCAGATCGCGGCCGCGGGTTGATTGATACATCCGCCTCGGCGATCGCTCCAGTTTCAGGATCGTAGAAAACTCTTGTGCGTCCAGTCATTGAGTCGGAATTAAAAGCTTCGTTCTCAAAGGTGTCGGCGACGGTAATCAGGCTAATGCCGTCGCCACCGGAAGCTGCGCTAACCGAAGTAAGCGCTGACCAGTTAACGACGAAGTTGATATTCGCCATGCTGGACCAACGAGCCAATGCGCGGCGTGCTGCTCCTGTGACGTCTGAACCCTGTTTAATGTTGGAACCGGGAGACAGCAGAGAATTTGAGAAAGTTACTTCAATGGTTCTCCGGGGCCATTTGATTTGGCGAGCAGTTTGGGTTGCTGGTTCGATTTCTGTGGAGTCGCGGATCTCAAATCGGGCCGGCGAGCCGAAGCTCGCGACCAACCCAAAGATAATGATGAGCGACAGGGGGTATTGCATCAGGTTTCAGGGAGAGGACGCCTTGTTTGCCTTTGAATCGCGGTCAGAACGATGCCGCGGACAGGCTCCATCCTACCACGCTCCGGCGCTGGGGCTCACGAAAAAACTGGCAACTTCTTTAAACCCCGTCCTGCCTTTAGTAACCCGCTGAGAACCAAAGAAACACCCTGGTCCTGGGAGCGCACGCGTCCTCGCGTGCCCGGCTAAACGATCACGCATCTTTGATTACATACGTGTTGGCCGGCGGGCACGCGGGGACGCGTGCGCTCCCAGAAACAGGGCTCGTCTTGCGAATCAGAGGGTTACTAAAGGCAGGAAAGATCGAGGGCCGACAATCAAGTGCGATTTAAGGCAGTCTCCAACCTGGCGACTGCCCTCTTCGACTAATTGATATGTATCTTCGGAGCGGTGTCGGCGGCTCGACTAGACGTAAACACGCCATTCGCCCCGAACTGCAGCACCACCGATACATCACCAGCGCCGGCCAGAGATGCCGGAATGGTGAAATTGAGTATATCGAAGCCAGGCATCTCCGGGTTGGATGACACGAGCACAATATTATCACCCGGAATAACGGTTGTTCCGATTGTAAGGGTGAGCTGGCCTTTCGTAGTAAGCCTAATACCGGTCAAGTTCAGCTCTACAACAGTTGGAACTGTATTTCCGCTCGCGTCAGTCGAGGTGACGTTAAATGGCTCAGGCAATCGCGTATTCGGATTTGTGACGTTGAACGCGATCGCCCTGCCTCCAGCGTCGTTTGTGGTTGAGAAGAAATCAGGTTGTGCCGTAACGATTTGCACTTGCCCTCTGATGGCGGTATCGGTGTTTGCGCCAGTATCAGCAACGTTGACTACTACATTACCGAACCCAGTAGGCTGGGCTTTGGGCACAACGAAACTAATTTGCTTTTCAGCGTTACCAACAAAGTAGAGTCCCGCGGCGGCGCCATTAATTCCCAAAGAGACTCCATTGAGCTCAATCGGCAAAGCCGGACTTCGCTTGGTTTCGGATCCACCACTCGACATCCCACTCACGGGAGCCAGAGGCACCGTAGATCGCACAATTCCCAATTCGCCGGGAGCTAAACCTAACGCCACGTTTGGAGATGGACTTGCCGTTGGTGTTGGGGTTGGGGTCGGGCTCGGTAGCGGCGTCGCTTCAGCGACTGGCATATTGCTGCCGCCAGTATTGAAGGTCAACACGGCCGGCGATTGAGCAGTCACAATTGGGCTCAACAAATAGTAGAGCTCTTGCCCAGAGTCAGAATTGCCACCGCCTAGCTCAGCTCCACCCAGTGCAAACGCCATACGCGCACGCGTGTCGCTGGTCATAGGGCGCGTTCCACCAAACGATACGACCGTCGGATTCTTTGTCATACGAACGAACGGTCCGCTTGTCGCAGGTGGTAGTTGTGCCAAAAAGATTTGTGCCGTGCGTTGTGGATTTAGACCTTCCGAATCTTGCGCTAATTCGGGGAAAGATCCATCTGGCCTGAAATTCAATGCAGAAGCAAATACGAGACTACTCGGCGTTAAAGTGCCAGGCGCGTAATCAGTAAACGTTGGGAAGTGCGCAATGTCCGTGAAACTCGTTGGTCGATTTCCAATCAGTACAAAGCTATCTGTTGCGACCGTGTAAACAAAGAGACCGAGGACAAATTTGTTATCTGTTGTGTTCGCCTTAGGATCTGTGGCCAGCGACTCAAACGCTATGTACGACCCGTCACGACTGAGACGTCGGCCTGGACTCATCACGTTTACGTTTTGAGGAATGGTGGGATTTACCTTGGTTCGAGTTACCTGCCTGATGTTGCTTAGTCCAGAACCTGCAACGTTCGCAATGTAGACCTCCGCGTTCCCGGTGTTATTACTATCGTTGTTATTTCCCGCAAGGTTAGCACTAGAGAAAAACGCTAT
>JBKPQV010000084.1:0-4475 GCA_046734235.1 Acidobacteriota bacterium | reverse complement strand
AACGATCGCCGTCGTACTTCCGACCTGCGTGACGGTTTTTCCTATGTACAGGAACTAGCTCGCTCGGTTGAACGAAACAACCTTCAGCGAAGCACCTGGTTCAATATTCAAAAACTCCTAACCGACATCAACCGCGAAATTGATCAAGGCGGTGGGGGTGGGGGCGGCTATCCAGATCAGGGTCAGGGACGAGGTGGACGCATAACGTGGAAAGGACGCGTTGACGATAATGTAAGAATCGTCTTTCGTGGGAACGCCGCTGATCTCGAGACTGTTGGCGGCAACCCTTATAACGATGCGCAGGCAAACTTTATTAACCCGCTACCAAACCGTAGGGTTACCGTAACACTCACTGTGAAACGTGGTCGCGGTCAGGTATACATTGAGGAACAACCATCTCGTGAGAACAATTACGCCTGCATCATCCGGCTGAGGGATACGAAGGGCGGAGCTGATAATTATGAGTTTGAATTGACCTGGTAGACAATTGTTCTTGGGTCTTGGGTCTTTGGTCTTAGGCCTTGGATCGGTGTTTTTGAGGTCTACAAGGCCCAAGACCTAAGACCTAAGACCTAAGTAAACACATGCCAGCAAATTTCAATGACCTAATTAATCTCATGGACCGCCTTCGCTCACCGGCGGGCTGTCCATGGGATCGTGAACAGACTTACGCAACGCTCGCGCCGATGATCCTGGAAGAAGCGTATGAGGCGTTCGAAGCCGTTGAAGAGGCAAGGGCCGGGCGTCCGGAAGAATTACGCGACGAGCTCGGGGACCTCCTGTTTCAAATCGTTTTCTATGCGCAGGTTGCGAAAGAACGCGGCGAATTCAACATCGACGATGTGACGAATGCTATCCATACGAAAATGGTGCGAAGACATCCACATGTATTTGGCAATGTCAAAGCAGACGACGCTGCGACCGTTTTGATGAATTGGGAAACGATGAAAGCGGAAGAACGGCGCGCAGCTGGAGAAACAGCCGACGCAAAGACCTCGATTCTCGACGGAGTTCCCAACAAAGCGCCGGCTCTGATGGAGGCGCATCAACTCTCAACCAAGGCTGCGCGTGTAGGTTTCGACTGGAGAAATGTGGATGAAATCTTCGACAAGTTGCAGGAAGAGATCGAAGAACTGCGCGGAGCAATCCATGATCACTCGAACTTGAAAGATGAAGCTACACACACGCGAGTTCGCGAGGAACTGGGCGACTTGCTATTTGCAGCAACAAACATTGCCAGGCATATGCAGGTCGAACCAGAAGCAGCGTTGAAATTAACTAATAGGAAATTTCGAAATCGATTTCAATACATTGAAGAAACGCTTCGAGATCGCGATCAGGCCTTTGACAAAACCTCCATCGACGAGCTCGAAGCGCTTTGGCAAGAAGCTAAAACTAGGGCTTAGGCCTTTGGCCTTGGTCTTTGCTCTGAATTCGAAGACCTACTGTAAAGGCCAAAAGACCAAAGACCCAAAAAAAAGAACAAATTCGAAGACCAAAGGCCTAAAACCCAAGACCCAAGTCCTTCAATTGTTAATCCTCACCGAATTCGAAACACTCTGAAACGCATTGTCGAAGTTCCGCTCATTCTGTGGCGCGACTGCGATCATGTAGAACAGCTCGCCGTTCCTGAGCTGGGTCGTGATCAAACGAATGTTCTCCGCGCGTCCGGTCGCTTCATTGGTATTTACCAATGAAGTCCACAAGGCATTGCGTCCACCCAATGTCGTCCGTTGATACCCACTGTTAGCGCGCAGATTGTTATTTCCCTGAGTTAGACTTCTTACGAACTCGTCAGTAGCCCTTTGTAGATTTTGCTGGCTACTCTGCGCGTATCCAAAATTAACACCGTGCGTAAAGACTGCCTGACCGTTGTACTCGCCATACGCACCTTCAGGCGCAAACCAGACAGAACCTGACTCGCCAATTTGTCGCCAGTTAATCGGCACACTAACCTGAACGTCGCCGTTCAATATTTGGTAATTCTGAAATCGGGCTGCCGGATATTCAACGCGACCACTCGGCGGGTTATTAGCAACGTCACCGCTACGTCCACCACCGGTATTCTCGGCTGGATACCGTTGACCACTTCGCTGTATCTGGGCCATCGTCGGAGCTTGCTGATACCCACGTAGCCTCGATTGAACGCGCGCAAAATCAGCAGACTCCCGAATTGGATTCGTGACGCGCAAATATTGAGCCTCACGGTTAATTCGAGCGTAACGATCTTTCGGACTGGGGTGGTCGCTTAAGAAGCCGCCGCCGCCGCCGCCGCTTTGTCGCTCGATCGTCTGAAACATGTTGGCGAGGTCACGTGGGTCATATCCTGCACGCGCCATGATTTGAGCGCCAAGAACATCAGCCTCAGTTTCGTATTCACGACTAAATTTCAAAAGATAAACAGCGAAAGGCGCTTGTGCGAGTTGGCCTACACCTGGGCCACCTACAACAGCGCCTGCTATACCTGCGATAGCTGCAAGGGTACTGTACTTTTGCGACTTAGTAGCTTGCGCAGTTCCGTGTCGAAGAGCGACGTGGCTCAACTCATGGGCCATCACACCCGCCATCTCGCCTTCCGTGCGTGCGGCTTCAATCATTCCGCGGTTGACATACATTGGCCCACCTGGAAGTGCGAAAGCGTTGATGTCGCTCGCATTAATGATTTTGAAATAGTATTGGAATTCCGGGTGCTGAAACTCTGAAGGAATCGCGGCGGCCAAACGCTGCCCAACACGTTCTACATAACCGCGAGCATTCTCATCACGGAGTAGCGGAAACTGTCGCTCCGCTTCCCCCGCGGCCTGGCGACCAAGCTTAACGTCATCCTGAACACTAAACTTATTGCTGTGATACTTTATCTGGGTTTGTGCCACTAATGATAGCGGCATGGCCAGCATAGTTATTAGAGTGACCCACGCTACTAAACCCTTTGATTTATTTAGAAACCTTCTACTCATCCTAGCCTCCATCAATAAAACTAAGCGGACCTTTAGATGAATTCCAGCTATCAGCCTTTGCCAAAACTTTTACACCCTTTTTGGGAAGCCGGTGCACCAAATCGCAACAGTGATACAGCTGCCAGAACTGTTTTATTCCGCGTAAATCTCAGCGATCAGGGTCCTGTACTGACCTCAAAGAGGTCATTGCAACAGGGATGCCAGTCGCCGCTATTAGGGCTTCCGCGGTTCAATATGTTCATTAAACCACTGCGCTGGATCAGCTAGTGGCGCAATTCGGTGTGGCTCACCGCGCGAGACGCGGATCATCGAAACGATTAGGAAGATAAAGGCGGCGAGCTTAAATAGCGTTCCGCCAAAAGAACTATCCGTAATCGTGCTAATCAGACCGAAGAAGGTATGAATAATCAGGATAGCGATATGCAGAGCGACGGCCTGTGAGGCGTGAAAGCGTGCTTTTACCTCTTTGCGAGGGACGAGGAAAAGCTCCAACAAAGAAAAGATAAGTCCTATATAAAATGGTGCATAGGGCAAGGTTATCGCCCATTTTTCTGGAAGACCGATTCCGGAAACAGGGCGGTTCGGGTTGAAACTTGTATCTGGCGGCGGCTGATACACATTGTGCCTCGGTTGGTACTGCTTCGGAGGGGCGTATGTCGGAGGCACAAAAATTGACGGGTATGGAGCTTCAGGTGTAGGACTATCAAAGGTCCGTGTTGGGGCCTCTGAATAAACGTTTTGTCGGGAATCCTCAGGTGTCGGTTCTATCTTGCCAGTAGGTTCAGAGACCCACTTCGACGTCGGTGTCCCGCCGCTGTCTCCCCAGGCTTCTTCAGCTTTACGCTCAATATCGGCGTCTAGCGGGTTTGTATCGTATTTGCTCTTGTTGGTTTCCATTAATACTTCAACAAGGTTGTCCTATATGCTTCAGCTTGTCGGCCCTAAAACAAGTTCTGAGTTTCGAGTTTTAAGTTTTGAGTTCTGAGAAAACTTGAAACCCGAAACTTGAAACTCGAAACTTGTCTAGCCCGACATGCTAACGCATATCGGGCATCTCTAGTTTCAATCTTACTAGTCCGTGATCACATACTCAACCTGCTGCCAAAGCTGTTCGCGCTCGGAGATCTTGAATGCTTTAACTACTGGTGTCTCCCCACCAAGGCCGACGATTAGATAGATGGCTGACGGATAATAAGCCAAACGCACATCAGTTTCCGATGGGCTTGGGTCGATAGCGCGCGGATGGGAATGGTAGATTCCCAGTAGAGCCTCACCGCGTTCCCGCATCTGGCGCTGGGCCGCGAACAGCTCTTCAGGCGCTGCCTCATACGCTGACTCGGGAGCGGGAGTAACATTGCGGAGGCGATAGATAGTCTTTGCGAGGTGGTCATCGACACCACCAATTAACCCGCAACACTCAGCCGGCGCAGTTTCGCGCGCGTGGGCAATCATTGTGGCCAGGTGTTCTCGGTGAAGGAACATGATGGGCGTTGCAGGTTTTTGAGCTTTGTACTTCGT
>JBKPQV010000083.1:0-22200 GCA_046734235.1 Acidobacteriota bacterium | reverse complement strand
GTCCCAACTTTGAAGATTGCACCACGAATGTAAATCGCGTGCATCTCTTCGTCCTTCCAGATCCAAAGTAGGGCATGTCGAACTAGCTCGCGCTCTTGCTCTGAGATGGGTAGGCTATCCAGCCGCGCGGCAATGAGCTCTTCATGGTAACCCACCGACACGATCTCTTCACGCTCCAATGCCAGTAGAAAGAGCTGGATCATCAGACCGCGCGGATCCCGAGCGTACTTACGATCCAGGCTGGCAAGTTCCAACTCAAATTGATCATAGATGTCTCCCATTGGCGTTAAGTCTCGGTGGTCGAGGAGTCGTGTCTGCGACCAACATTGACACTAACTCTGTTGTTGAAGCAAGAAATATTTGGACTGTACTGAATTGTCTTGAGGACACTGGTAGAGTAGGGCTATTCACTTAAGTGGCCAGTAGTCTCAAGGGATCCCGAATAACGCCCTTCATCCATCACTCAATCGTTGCTTTGGCGCGAAAAAAAACCGGTGATTCAAAAGAATCACCGGCACAGTGTGTGGTTGACTGCTTCCTGGTCTCGTTGATCCAGTTCTGTTGACTCAAGGTCTATCAGTGAATGTTGAATTTGGAGATCCGGGTGTCGTTGAAGTTGGCATGTGTCACCCAAATAGAATGGCCATCGAAAACGACTTCTTCCGGTATTCCATTGAGAGCAAAGGTGTCCAACACGGCCCCGTCGTCTGGCCGAAGCTTAGTGACAGTCTTACTCGCTCGGTTAGCAACCCAGATGTTCTCTCCGTCAAAAGCAATTCCCGCTGGCTGCGAGCCAACTTGATAAGTTGCTAATACCGCGCCGTCGCTGGCCCGGAGCTTCGTAACGCTCGTGGTTTGGGTGTTAGACACCCAAATGTTCCTACCATCAAAAGCAATGCCTCTTGGGAATGTACCCACCGGGAATGTACCCAACACGACTCCGTCGCTTGCGCGCCGTTTTTGCACAGTGTTTAGACCCGCGGTCGCCCAAATGTTGAGTCCATCGAATGCCACGCCGAACGGTTGGCTATTAACCGTATAAGTACCCAGAAACCATCCGTCTGTTTGCAGTTTCACAAGTCTGTTGCCATTGGGGGTGGCCACCCAAATGAACTCGCCGTCAAATGCGATTCGTACTGCTGGGGCAAAAACTGGAAAAGTGCCTAAGACTTCACCATCGCTAGCACGCAGCTTTGTTACATTGTTGCTGTTGAGGTTAGCCACCCAGATATTTGAGCCGTCGAACGTAACGCCTTGCGGAGCTGAACCGACATTAAAAGTGCCGAGGATCTGACCATCGGTGGCGCGCAGCTTTGTGACAGTATCGACTTGGTTATTCGCTACCCAAATGTTCTGTCCGTCGAATGCTGCTCCAGTTGCTCCTCCAGTTACGGCGAAGTCCTGTTTCCCGGCGCGTAGTTGGTCCCATCGCAGCAGGGCCACCAATGATGGATCGAATTCCTCTCCCGCACCTGGAGGTCCAGATGGACCAGCGTCGCCTTTCTCACCCTTGTCACCTTGTGGGCCCTGGGGACCTTGTGGGCCTGGCGCTCCCTGCGCCCCTTGAGGACCTTCAGCTCCTTGTGGACCTATTTCACCTTTTGCGCCGGTCTCTCCTTTTTCACCTCGTTCACCTTGAGGGCCTTGTGCGCCGTCTTCCCCTTGTGGACCTTGAGGTCCTTCTGGTCCAGTCCGGTTGTTCAATACGACGATGAGCTCTGGCTCATGACTGGTTTGAGAATTCTCTTTACTATCAAACGTCACAGACGTTCCGTCGTGCGCTACTAATGCCAAACCATAATTCGTCGACGTGTCCAGCCACTGACGCACCGCGTTGGTCACGTCGATCAGTAGGAACTGTCCCTTCTTGTTCGGATCAATCACGACTCCTGTTGCAAGCACATCTCCCATCGCAGGAGCATTCCTCGCTGTAACGGTCTTCTCGTTCCAGCTCTCAGCTGACTGAATGACATCAATCGAGCCGGGCGTCGAAATGTTGCTGATGTAAATCTTCAGCGTTGCTTTCGAGACGTCGGCCCCTTGTGTGCCAACGGGAACGGTCGGCGTCAACTTGAATTTCAGGTAGCCCGTGTTTGTTGGTGAAACATAGAGGTTTGGATTTGTTCCAAAGTTTGTATCGAGATCTTTTGTTTGGCTGCTTGTATGAGCATCGTCGCTAAGAATGCTCTGGGCCATGGCCGTTTGCGTAAACCAGGCAAAGCTCATCGCGAGCATTGCAAACAAAATTTGTAACGTCGTTTTATTGCGTTTCATTTCACTCACCTCTCATATCTAAATGATTGCGGGCAACTCGATCGATGACCTGTGATGTTCGGTCACAGGTCATCGGTCATTCACTAAAGCGCCACTAGAGCGATGAATTGATTGCGCAGTGAGGCTTTCTATCGGAGTTCACCCAGTTATGTTGAATTAGGTAATCGCGCCCGCCCAGCTTCAGATTTGCGCGAGCACCATTTACCAGCCATGTTGTTCCGAATTGGCCAAAGCACTTGTCGGCGTTTTGCAGCCCATATCTGTCAAACCATCCGCCGAAAGAAGGGTTTGTCACAATGACATTCAATAAATGAGCGAGCGTGGAGACCATCGCATCCGCCGCAAGGTTTCCATTTGGTGTGGGCAAGAGTGTTCCGTTAGCAGCAACAAACTGAGGCGCCGCCACACTCGGACATCGCAGCGCGTTGCCTACGAATGCGTACCGGATTTGTGATCCTAACGCCTCACCGATTCCGTGATGAGGAAGCGCTCCGGGTATACAGAATCCCGTTGTATTGGAGCTGACATCAGCGGACGCGAGCACGACATAGATGGCAAAAGGATCCGTTGGAAGTTGGTTGCTTTCGATCAAATCCTCTACGATTCCCCGGATGTCCGCTGCAGTGAGCTCGAGACCGTGCGAATACCGATCGAAAGTCGCGCCTCCGTAAATCAAACCGCCACTAGGCGTGTTCCCCCATGCGCCGGGATACATGGCGTTGATTTGAAAATACGGTGAACCGCCAACGCTCGAAGCGAACTCTTCGATAATCCTTTGCGTCGCCGTGTTGCCAGCTCTGCAAGTTTCGTCCCAACAGCCGTACCAGACAAAATAGACATTGGAGGTGCCATACATCAGCGGTCCATCGTGGTAAGTGATCCTGCTGGTGGTATTCACGTGGTTACCGGTAGCCGTGCTTTGCCCAAGGGTTGGTAGCCCACTCAGAGCCACGATCACGACGAGGGTTAAAATTGTCGAAGTGATATTGTTTCTTTTCATTTCATGTCTCCTTTTCATAGTCAAAAAGCATTGCGATGCGGGTTCACTGATTTCATCGACAGCCGACCTCGGATTGGATCTGGTTGGCCGAATTAATTAGCCGGATGCTCTGCGCGGGAGTTAGTTTCTTTCCCGACCGAGCCTGACATTCGTTAATAAAGGCAGTGAGACAACTCGGCTTTGCTCACGGTTGATTCCTTTCTGATTCGTCATCGATGATTTGATTTCGGGTGCTAGTCAACGATCTGAGACAGACGATGACCGAGCCGTTAGGCATTTCTCTGAAATGGACCAACGCACTTTCGATCGAGCGATAGATCGCTCGTAGTGGAATGTGGGTGACTAATGCTGCTTGTTCAGGCGTGACCATAAATGCGCTGCCCACGGAACATTCGTCGCAGAGAGCCGGCAGCGCCCCGCTCGTCGTCCTCACGACGTAAAACTCGTGAATCTCGACGGCCTTCTCAGTTTGCCGATTCTTAGTCACCTTTTGCCTCCACCAGCGTTTCATGCTCGATGCGATTGCGATCGATACGGCCTTTCATATAATTGGCGGGATTCCAAGTTGCTCACTTCTGCAACTTCTCCCGTCTGCACCTTGTCAACGCGGCGGAAGTTGTGCGGAAGGCTCTTAAAGTTTTTAAAGTTTTCTTTGATTGCTCTGATAAAGGTCTTACCGCGGGTCTTACAGAATTCTTACAGCCCTTATGCTCTGGCCTGACAACCACTTATATGAATTCGTGAACTTTGTGCTTGATGCGCGAAGTCGAATCCTGCTGAAGGACGGAGTGACTGTTCGTCTCACTCCGAAGGCTTTCGACACTCTACTGGTCCTTGTTCAGAATGGAGTGCAGGTAGTTGATAAGGATCAATTGATGAAGCAGGTGTGGCCGGATACGTTTGTCGAAGAGGGCAGTCTTTCGCGCAACATTTACGAATTGAGGAAGGCGCTCGGCGACGATTCTTCTGAACCCCACTTCATAGAAACGATCCCGAAGCGGGGGTACAGGTTCCTCGCTCCTGTGAGAGTGTCAGTCCAAGCCATCCCGCAAATCGATCCTGCCGCTATTGGTGGGGAGACAACGATTATCGAGAAGCACACGTTTGCCCGAGTCGTAAGTGAAGAGGTTGAAGGTTCCGATCCGCGTGCTGAGGGTAAGCCGCTGTCTTCGGCGACAAGACTTCTGCCCGCTGGTGATGCAGTAGGACGAAAGAGAACGAAGATCCTCGCGGCAACAGCCGTGGCCGCCCTCGTGCTGGCGGTCGCGACGGGTACGTTTGTTCTGAAACGGCACGCCCAGTCTGCGGCGCCTTTACCGCCAGCGACCCGGGCCAGGAGCACCTTAGTAAGGTTGACTAACAATAACGCGTGGGATGCTGGGCCAGCCTGGTCACCTGATGGCAAGCGCATCGCCTTCTGTAGCAATCGCGATGGCAAGTCAGAGATTTATATGATGAATTCTGATGGCTCCGATGTGAAGCGACTCACAAACAATCTGTCTGAAGACTTTGGACCCGTCTGGTCTCCAGATGGCAACAAGCTTCTGTTCGACAGTGAGCGTGATGGAAATAAGGAGATATATGTAATGGACGCCGACGGCGGCAACCAAATTCGGTTAACGAGGAACAATGCGACGGATAGTGCCACCTCATGGTCTCCGGACGGGAGTCAGATTGCGTTTGCAAGCAATCGCGTTGACGGTTCTTACAATTACGACATCTACGTAATGAATGCCGACGGTTCAAACGTCAGGTAAATAGTTGATGATCCTGAGTATGATGCCGAGCCAAAGTGGTCGCCGGATGGTAAGAAGATACTGTTCGTAACTGGAAGGAACGGCAACTTTGATGTGTACGAAACGAATATTGATGGCACAGACCAGCGGAACCTGACTGCCGATTACAACAAGAATGACGGCGCCGGTGCCTGGTCACTCGACGGCAAGAGCATCGTGTTTGTCAGGAACCTGCAAGGCAAAGAGCAAATCTTTCTTATGAGCGCTCAGGGCGGCAATCCCATTCGTGTGACCAACAACAAATCAAACAATGGGCATCCTGCCTTGTCCCCCGATGGGTCCAGGCTTGCCTTCGAGAGCGATCGAGACGGTAACTTCGAAATATTCGTAACGAGTGTTGATGGCGAATTGACCCAACTTACCGATGATCCGGCCGACGATCTAGATCCCGAATGGTCTCCCGACGGCAGTAAGATTGCGTTTTCGAGCAATCGCGACGGCATGCGTCACATTTACGTTGTAAACGCAGACGGGAGCTCGCCGATACAAATCACGAACTCCAAGGCGGATGATAGTGAACCTGCATGGTCGCGGGACGGCAAACGGATAGCATTTGTGCGCGCGATAGAAGGGAACACCGAAATTCTTGTTGTGAACGCGGACGGCAGCAATGAAACGCAGTTGACGTTCGACCCTGGTAATAACAAGTCTCCGAATTGGTCGCTTGACGGAAGAATCTTTTTTACAAGCAAACGCGATGGGAGGCGAGAAATATATGCGATGAACGCGGATGGCAGCGCTGTCCAAAGATTTACAACGATCGGAGCGATATCACCTGTCTGGTCGCCCGACGGGAGCAAGATCGCTTTCGTCAGCGAGAATCTGGAGATAGGTAAGACCCAACATCCGCTCCAAGTGTTCATCGCGAATGCGGACGGTAGTAACATTCGGAATGTGACAAAGGAATCTCCAAGCACGTTCTTTCCTTGCTGGTCAGGCGACAGCGCGAGCGTTGCATACGCCGTTGATAATCTTGGAGTCGTATCAAACATCTATCAGATCGATGTGAACGGCGGCAATCTGAAGCGGCTGACGGCTGGACCAAAGATGGACGCTGAACCCGCAATCTCTCCTGACGGTTCGAAGCTAGCCTTTCAGAGTAATCGTGATGGTAACTATGAGATTTACGTGATGCCTCTTCATGCACACTAGGAAACAAAGTGAGAACTATGTTCCCTCATTCGTGGTTCACACGCGCGTTATCACTTCTGGCCTTGATCTTTACTACGCAGTCGGCCGGTCAAACACCTGATCAACCCTCAGTCAGGACCATCACAATCCGCACGAGTGAAGGTACGGAACTCGGCTTTGACCTTTCTCCGGATGGGAAGTCGATCGTTTTTGATTTGCTGGGGCAACTGTGGCTGGTTCCAGCGGAGGGCGGTAAAGCACGTCCCATCACCGACGCAGTACGTGATGCCGCCGAAGATTTGGACCCTTCCTTTGCGCCTAACGGACGAAGCCTGTTGTTTCGTGGTGAGCGCAAAGGCCGCACAGGCCTGTGGCTGCTAAGCGTTGAAGCTGGCCAACCGCGTCAACTGACCCAACTCCCGGATGCGGATGGATTCGACGGAACGGCTGCCTGGTCCCCGGATGGTCGTCTCATCGCTTTCGTTCATGCCGTGCCACCCGCTGCAAGCGGAAGCAGGTGGCGCATGGCCATCATGTTGCTTGATGTAGGTTCCGGCACTGTACATGAGCTTTCCATCGCGGGTATTCCGAATCCGCGACTAGGCGATCCGGTTTGGGTGCAAAGTGGCCGACAAATCGCATTCGTATCACGCACGAAACCAGGTACACAGAGCGGTGGCAGGGTTTGGCTGGTCGATGCTGCTGGTGGCGTTGCGAAACCTATCACTGCCGACTCGGTGTCAGCGAAAGCTCCCGCGTTTACGAGCGATGGCCACCGGATGGCTTACTTTGCACCCGACTCAAAAGGCCGAACTCAGGTGTGGGTGCAGGACATCGATGGCAATGGCAACGTGCAAGGGTCTCCGATCATGGTGACGAATCATAAGGACGTCACTGTGACCCGCATTCGTTGGTATCCAGATGCTAAAGACTTGTTGTATTCGGCAGACGGTCGCTTGTGGAAGGTTGCAGCTTCCGGAGGGGAACCGAGAGAAATACGATTCACCGCTGAACTTTCAATTACTCGTTCTCAGCGTCTGTTGCCGACGGCTCGTTTTCCTGAACCCGGTACTAAATCGCCTGCCAGAGGATTCATGGGTTTAGCTCTGTCTCCCGACTCACGCCAAGTAGCAGCGCTCATACTCGGCAAACTCTGGATCATCACTGTTGACGGGGGTTCACGCGCGGTTGCGAATGTTCCGTTTGATGCGAATTCAATTGCGTGGTCGCCCGATGGTGCGGAGGTCGCGTGGAGCGCTGGGGTACCGGAGCAAGCGGATCTGTTCGCGACTAATCTGATCACCGGCGTCACGCGGACGGTAACCGCGCTGCCGGGTCGCGAGGCAAATCCCGTTTATTCTCCCGACGGTCGCTACCTCGCGTTTGTATATGCGCAGCAGGACGAAGCCACTTTGCGAGTAGTTGAGGCGCGCACAAACAAAGTAACGGATGCAACACAGACTCGAAACCTTGGATCGGTCAGTCTCGAACCATCGAGTCCGCCCCAATGGAGTCCAGATTCGGACGGGCTACTGGTCTCGGGCGCTGCAGCTCGAAACCAGCAAGCTTCCTTTGTGCCGCTGTCGGGCGTGCCGCAAGCAGTGAAACGTTTCCCCGATGGACCAGTCTTTCTTCAATGGACCCAACAGCACACGATTATCTTTGTGCGACATGACCGCCTGTGGCAAGCACCCTTCGATCGGTCCGGTATGCTTGCTGACCCGCAACCGATTGGAAACGACGCGGCGCTCTACGCTTCGGCTTCGCGTGACGGCTCTCTGCTCTTCGTCTCCACGGGGGGATTGCGTTTGCGCTCGGCGAAAGGTGAGGCGCGAAGTTTGGGCTGGCCCATCTCTTATACGTCGCCGCTCGCTGAACCTACGCTGATTCGAAATGTTCGGATCATCGATGGCACCGGCGCATCGCTAACATCGCCGCGGGACATTCTGCTCGAGCGTGGACGAATCTCCAGGATCGCTCCTGCGCGCAGTCTTCCTCCGGGGAATGCCCGAGTGATTGAGGCCGAAGGCCGCGTCGTCATGCCCGGCCTCATGGATCTGCATGCTCACACCTATCGTCCGGACTTCCTTCCTGGCTTCATCTATTTCGGAGTCACGACGGTGCGCGATCAGGGATCTTCAATGGCGCCACTGGTCGCGTATGCCGACGCCATAGCTGCCGGTCTGGTGCCCGGACCGCGAGTTGGTTACGGCGGCTTTCAGTTTTACAGCGATTACGCGTTCGATAGTGAGCAATGGCAAGGTATCGAGCCCGAGGCGGACCCAGGGCACATCAAGCGAGCCGTGGATCTGGCCGCGGCCTTCGGTGCGCAGCACGTCAAAACTCGGACGTTCAGGCGTTGGGACATAAACGCGCGCATGATCACTGAAGCCCACCGCCGCGGCATGCGAGCAACCGGGCATTGCTCACATTTGTTGCCTCTGGTCGCCGCCGGCATGGACGCGAAGGAGCATATCGGTCTCTGCGAACCGCGGGGCAATACTTACATGTACGATGATCTGATCCAGCTGTTCAAGGTGGCTGATATCGGTGTGGTGCCAACGATTTCCTACCTGGACTTCGCGGTCCAGCTCAATGAGCGCCCAACTCTCCTGGACCAGGATGCGGAACTCGCACCGTTTCTGCCATCACGTGACAACTTCGACTGGATGCTAAAACTGTCTTCTGAGGACCGGCAGCATTGGGCTGAGGATGCGGAGCGCTCACGTGAAGCGACCGCAAAGTTGTGGCGTGCCGGTGTGACAATCGGCACTGGTACCGACATCTGGCAGATCCCGACCGGCGTACACATGGAACTCGAGCAGTTGGTCGCCTCGGGATTAACTCCGATGCAGGCAATCCATGCCGGCACTAGTGGCGCCGCGCGTATCCTCGGCGCCGAAAAAGATCTTGGGACGATCGAGGTGGGAAAGTGGGCTGATCTGATCATTCTCGATGCCGATCCGCTGGCAAATATTCGCAATACGCGGCGGATCTGGCAGGTTGTGCAAAATGGTCGTCTGATTGATCGATCAGAGATACTCAAGGCGATCAAACCACGTTAGTTTTAGCACCACAAATTGAAGATTAACCGAAAGAAGTTGCGCAAGACTGTTGCGCTTTTAGGAAAGGCGATCCTCCTTGGAGTGCGGCGGCCCGGCACCGCTTTGTTACAGCGCACTTTTCGTTTAATAACCCCACTCCGGGAGTTCGCATAGTTTGAAATATCGAAAGAAATCTTTGGAAGTCTCGCTGTAACAAAGCGGCGCCAAGTCGCCGCACTCCAAGGAGACACACCCGTCTCCCGCAATTCTCAGAAATATTTCATAACTCTTTCAAGACTTCAATCGAGTTCTGCCCTAGTGTCCCAAACTCGGTTTTACGTGTGTCATTTTCAAGGAGTTCAGGATGTCTTACATAAGGTTTTTTGTTTTGTTGCTCGTATCATTAGTGAGCATTCTCGTCGTTCTTAGTTCCGAAAGAGGAACCGCAATCGCTCAGACTTTCTCGCCGACGATCCCGCAAGTTTGGGATGACGCGGAGATGGCCACATTGCAACTTCCGTTGGTTGTCTCGGCTGCCTCACCGAAACAAATCTCGTCCGACTATTACTATCGAATACCCGTCCGGACGATTTACAAAAATTATCCAGTGTATGCGCCTGGCAAGGAGCCGAATGGTTATCTCGATTGGCTCAAACAACAAGAGCCGCAATCCGCTTTTGACGCGGGCTCCCTCAAGACAAAAGCTGATTGGATGCGGGCCGGAGAGTTGTTATTCGACTCGGCGATTTCTTACGACGACATTGCACAGATCTCAGACGTTAGAAATCCACAGTGGTATGAAAAGCTGCACGTCCCTACAACAAAGGACGGCACGTTGCCATGGTTCCGCTATGTGATCAGAGAAAAAGGGAAAGTCGAACTCGGAACAATCTCATGCGCGATGTGTCATACCCGAGTAATGTCAGATGGAAGTGTCGTCAAAGGCGCACAAGGAAATTTCCCTTTCGAGCGCGCCGCCGCACTCACGGTAAACAACTTCACGCTCGAACGGTTGCTTGCTTTCGAGCGTTCCTTCTTTGGTGCGCCATGGAGCAAGCCAGATCCGTTGGGAGAGATCCAAAAGATGTCTCTGGAAAAGCTTGCTGAGATGCATGCGGCAATACCGCCAGGCGTCATAGCGCGACATGGAACGAATCCGCTATTTCCGCCACAGATACCCGATTTGATCGGCATCAAAGATCGAAAATATCTTGATCATACTGGACTTCAACTTCACGGCTCGATTGTCGACTTGATGCGCTACGCTGCCTTGAATCAGGGGGCAGACAATCTGGCGAGTTATGGAGGATTCATTCCTGCGACGAAGGATTTTCGCACTTTGCCCGATCCACGAAAGCTGCTCCGCAACAGCGATGAGCAACTATATGCCCTTGCCTTGTACATCTATTCGCTCAAGCCGCCGTCGAATCCAAACCGGTACGACCGATTAGCGTCACGCGGTAAGAAAGTTTTCGAGTGGGAAGGATGTGCTGTCTGTCACACACCACCGCTCTACACCAACAACGCACTCGTAGCCGTCGACGGATTCGAAGTACCTGAAGATCACCGGAAGAGCTACGACATTCTCTGGGCAACGATAGGCACTGATCCGCAGCTTGCTTTGCAGACTCGACGCAGTACTGGCTATTACAAAGTCCCATCACTTAAGGGAGTATGGTATCGAGGACCATTTGAGCACAGCGGTTCGATAGCGACTTTGGAAGACTGGTTTGATGTGCGGCGTCTTCGCGAAGATTACGTCCCAACTGGCTTTAAAGGAGCAGGGGTGAAGGTTCGCGCTATCAAAGGACACCCTTTTGGCCTGGATTTGTCGCCAGCTGATCGGCAAGCCCTGATCTCATTTCTCAAGACGTTGTGAGATCTGGCGCGATTATCCGTTTAAAGCGAGGCGAGTATGGAGATTCTGGAGGTAATGCGAATCGGAGGTACTCCTTATTTTGGAATCGATCGATACCTATTTTAGTGAGGTGAGGTTGGCAAATTTGGGTTGTATTGCTTCGATCGCTTACAAAGATGCCTATAAGATGCAACTAACCTTCGGTCTTAAGGAGTATGACGATGTGGAAATACGGTCGAAACATTTTCTCGGTCGTCCTTATGTTGGTCCTGGTGCCGCACTACTTCACAGCGCGTTCCCAATCAAACACAAACGAGTTCGCAGTTCTGCTCGACGGCGTGGGCACTTACGGACGCAAGATATCGACTAAGTCAGAATTGGCACAAAAGTTCTTTGACCAGGGTCTTCGACTGACATTCGGCTACTACTTCCCAGAGGCGATCGCTTCATTCCAGGAGGCTCTGCGGCATGATCCCGAGCACCCGATGATCTACTGGGGCATGGCTTTGGCAATGGGCCCGAATCCCAATAGCCGGTTCCTCGCTTTTCCCGATGATCCGGTTGGCGAGGGTAGAAAAGCGATCATCGCCGCGCGTGCTCACAAGAATAGAGCGACCAGAGTGGAGCAGGCATTAATTGAAGCGCTTTATGTTCGTTACGATCTCGGTTCCTATCCTGATCGAAACGAGCGCGATCGCAAATACATCGCCGCGACGCGAGCATTGTTTCGTCAATATCCTACCGACCTCGAAGCGGGCTTCCTGTTCGCAGATGCATACATGACCTATGCACATTGGAGTTATTGGCGTCGAAACGGATCACCATTGCCGGGTACTCGCGACGCTGCCCTCGCGCTTGAACGTGTGATGGCTCGAAGACCGGACCATCCCGGCGCTGTCCATCTTTACATCCATCTCTTTGAGAGCTCCGCGCAACCTGAACGGGCGCTGCCACAAGCCGATCGCCTCGAGTCAATCATGCCCAAAGCAGGACACGTGGTGCATATGCCATCGCACATCTACGTCCGTTTGGGTCTGTATGAAAAGTCAGTTGCTTCAAACCAGCGATCGCTGGATGTCGATCGTGGCATGCTCTCAACCTGGGGTGACCGCAAGCTACCGGCTTTAGGCACTTATGGGATGTCACATCGGACGCACAGTCGACATGCGTTGGATTTCATGCGTTACGCCTCGATGTTGCAAGGCAACTACGCCCGCACCCTTGAGGCAGCGCGAGCTGCTGCAGCAGGACAATCTCATATGGGAAGTGCCGGCTCGCACAGGATGCACACAACTGTTTGGTTGGTCCACAAAATCTTCGGAAAATGGAATGAGGTACTTGCAGAGCCAGCCCCGGACCCTGGTTCTGCATACGTTGATGGTTTGTGGAGTTATGTGCGTGGTAGTGCGTACGTTGGTCTCGGGGAAAGTGGGAAAGCCGAAGCGGAGCTCGAACGTCTCAAAGCATCAGCGGCTGACCCGACATTGAAAGACAGTCTCACGCTGGCGAACCCAGCGCCGACAATTCTTCAAGTTGCTGCACACGGCCTTCAAGGTGAGATCGCTTTGGCTCGACGCGATTACAAAACCGCAGTGACAAACTTCGAGGCTGCCGTTCGTCTGCAAGACACGCTGAAATACATTGAGCCTCCTGACTGGGGTCAATCGATGCGACTGTACCTTGGCGCTGCGTTGATCAAGGCCAAGCGTCCACGTGATGCTGAGAGAGTCTATCGTCAAGACTTGTGGGAGTTTCGCGAAAACGGCTGGGCGTTGTTTGGGCTTTGGCAGAGCCTCCGCGACCAGGGAAAGAGCAGAGAGGCTAAGAAGGTTCGGTTAAGGTTCGACCGCGCCTGGAAGAACGCCGATGTTACTTTGAATGCCTCGGTTCTTTAGTGGTCCCTCCCTGTGGACAAAGTCCTTAGTGTTGTTTCGTGTCATTTCGTGGATTGTAGTTTTTGAACTTTGAGAAGCGATCCACGAATCAACACGAAAAAACACGAAGAGGGTATAAAGCCGAGGAGCTTCGCTGCCTTGCACGAATACGGGCCGCTATAATATTGTGCCTTCGAATCTAGTCTTCCACTCTCGAAAATACTCAGCGAGAGGTAGATCATGTTTGCCGAGATTTGGAGAAAATTCCTTCCGCTAATCTTCTACGTACTCGTGGCTCCAGGTCTTATCCTCCTTTCTATCCGTGAAGGCCTGGCCTGGTGGAAACTCCCTTTATTAGTAGTTGGTGGACTGTTGAGTTGGAGCTTGATTGAATATTTACTACACCGGTTCATTTTCCACCACGACGCGCGATCGCATTTAGGTCGAAAGCTTATCTACCAGGCGCACCTGGCACATCATGAGAATCCAGAAGCTCATAGTAAGCACCTGGCGAGTATATTGTTGAGCACACCAATCGCGGTAGCCTACTGGATGCTATCTTGGGTTGCTACTCAGTCAGTGGTTGCGGCATCGTTTCTGTTCATGGGAATGTCGGGTGGCTACTTCATTTACCAGTGGTTCCATTTCTACTGCCATCATCGAAAAAGCCGAATACGAATCTTCAGGTACCTCAGAAGGTATCATCTGTTGCATCACTACCAGACTCCTGAACTACGCTTCGGCGTTACCTCTCCTTTGTTCGACCTTGTGTTTGGTACCTTCCGCCCCCTCGTGAATAGACGAACTGTCAATCAATTGTAGAGGCTCGCTTTTTCTGGCATAATTTCGACCACTTGCAAATAAGAACGTTCCGCTCTGAATCCGGGCGATAGCTCAGGTTCACTCGAGTGGGAGGACGTCACTCAGTTACGACTGACCTCCTCAAGCCCCACTTCTTAATAATTAACAATTCGAACTTCGTTAGTGTCGAGCCTTGGACTGAAGGCTCTGTTAACAAACTTGGTCCAAGTTCGACGCTGTGGAGCTCATGTTTTCGAAGGGGGCATTTGTCATGAAACGTGCGCTTAAGAGACAGCTGCGCTGGTTCCTTGTTCTTTTACTGGCGGCTCAAGTCTGGGCCCAATCTACTGGGCCGGTCTTTCCCAATCCCGGGAAGACTTCCATGTCCAAAGAGGATCAGCAGAAACTTGGGATGGAAGTGGCAGCCCAGGTTTATCAGCAGATGCCCGTCCTACCTGATAACAGCCCAGAAACACAATACATCCGCCAACTCGGCGGGAAGTTGGTCGATACTATTCCTCAACAGTACTCCTGGCCGTTTGAATTCCATGTTGTACCGCAAAAGGAGATCAACGCCTTTGCGCTGCCGGGCGGACAAATGTTT
The DNA here is from genome assembly GCA_046734235.1 of Acidobacteriota bacterium. GTDB lineage: Bacteria > Acidobacteriota > Blastocatellia > Pyrinomonadales > Pyrinomonadaceae > PSRF01. The sequence goes on along the minus strand of JBKPQV010000083.1, from coordinate 7,818 downwards.
ATCAATATCGGCACTATCAATGCCGCCAAGAATGAATCTGAGTTGGCCGGCGTGATGGCGCATGAGATGTCACACGTCTACATGCAGCACTCAGCGAAACAGGCGAGTAAAGCGCAGACAACCAGCCTGATCGCAGGGATTGCGTCCGCGGTCCTCGGCAGTACGGGAGGCATGATCGGGCAATTGGGGCAGATGGGAATTCAAATGGGAGCCCAGGGTCTCATGATGAAATATTCTCGAGGCGACGAATCGCAGGCCGACGCAGTTGGCGCGATGATTCTTTACAAAGCGGGCTACAACCCGCAGGGAATGGTTGATTTCTTCCAGACGATGGGATCGCAGGGAGGCTCGGCGCCACCGGAATTTTTCAGCTCTCACCCTAATCCAACCAATCGCCAGCAAGCGATTGCCAAACAAATTGCGCCATGGCCGCCGCAGAACTATACAGGCGACAATCCCAACTTCGCGAAACTCCGTCAGCATGCAATGGGGTTGCGAGCTTACAGTGCTGAAGAAATTGCGCAGGGCGCAAAATCCGGACAATGGGCTTCGCTGAACCAGAAGAACGGCGCCAGCTTGCACTCAAGTGGTGCGAGCTCGTTTCCAACTAATGCGTCAGTTGCCGCTAATGCGTCGCCAGGTGCTGTTACGTTGGAGAGTGTTCAGCCAAGTCGTCGCGCACTAAGCGCCGACCTTGGACCAATGACGATCAGTCATCCCGACAACTGGCCGGTGAAGTTGCCGGATCAGCAGGGACAGTTTGTCACAATCGCTCCGCAAGCCGGGCTCACCGAAAATGGCGTCGGTTACGGAGTGCTTCTCAATGGTGCTCCAGCCCAACAAGGTCGTCGCGCGAATATCGACGAAATGACGAATCAGCTTATTCAGCAAATACTGCAAGGCAATCAGGCGGAGCAGTTGGGTCAGTCTAAAGCGCTCATGGTGGCTGGAGTCGAGGGCCGCTCTACTTTCTTACGCTCCTCTTCGCCTTTTCCAAACGCTAACGGTCAGGCACAACCGGAGCGAGACTGGGTAGTTACGGTTCCGCGGCAAGACGGTTCCGTCATTTACATGATCTTTGTCGCGCCAGAGTCGGACTTCAGTCGTTTGCAACCAACTTTTGAGGCGATGATAAGAAGCATACAGTTCAAGTGAGGCCTGCTTGGTTGGAAAAGTCGCTACGCTCTCGCGGTAGGGAAACGAGAAACACAAAAGAAAAAACGTCTTTAACCACGAAGACACAAAGACACTAAGACACAAAGCTCAAATTGTTGTGAAGATTAGTGTCTTCGTATCTTTGTGCCTTTGTGGTTAAGTTCTTAATTCTGAGTTTTCACACCATCTCGGAAACCATCGATGACACCACACGCTTTAGCGTCGTGGAGCTTCAAATTTTTCACTAGAAACTCAGCGCTTTATAACATTGGATATACCACACGCTTTAGCGTCGTGGAGCTTTCAAATTTTTCACTAGAAACTCAGCGCTTTATAACATTGGAGACACCACACGCTTTAGCGGCGTGGAGCTTCAAATTTTTAACTAGAAAATAATCGCTATATAACGTTGGAGACACCACACGCTTCAGCGTCGTGGAGTTTCAATTTTTTCGCTACTGCTTCCTGAGTCGGCCCCCAGACACGATGCGACAACTATCAGTAAACGGTTGTGCGGATCCTGGTGGTAGTGAAGAAGTTGGAAGTCCACGACGCTAAAAGCGTGTGGTGTCTAAAGAAGTCTTGATACTAGCGTTTCTAGTGAAGAAGTTGAAACTCCACGACGCTAAAAGCGTGTGGTGTCTAAAGAAGTCTTGATACTAGCGTTTCTAGTGAAGAAGTTGAGACTCCACGACACTTGAAGCGTATGGTGTCCGATTTTCGCGGATGTTTAGATCGAATTTTGATTTCCCCTGCGTGACAACCGGCGAGCCGCAGACAAGCGGCGTCGCCACGAACTCCTTCGGTTTGCCAGCCAGGACTTTAGTCGCGCTTTAATGCGGAGATGTTGTTCATGGACGACCTTGTAAATAGCGGTGGACCGCAAGGTTGTGTAGAGGCGCTCTTTGAAGGAAATAAATTTTTCGTAAACCCATGCGAACCAACCGATCTGCATTAGCTTGGGTCGTGTGAGAAAGAACAAACGCGCTACCAGGGCCGTACCTACAAACTTTGCCGCTATCACTGTCAGAAATCCTAATGTCTCTTGACCATGCGCGATGAAATAGAACGCAAGGAGTTTGACCGGTATTAGCAATAGCGACGGAACTCCAAAAACAAAGAGTGCGAGGTAGGGAGGCAACGCGACGATTAAGGATTCAATTGGTCTGAGGATCGGTAGCTGTCCAATGAAGGCAGCCACCCGTGCGAGGTCATCCCAGAGCCAATCCTCCAGAATGATGATTACCGCGGCTACAAATACGAAAGGCGTGGACAGTATCTTTCTGATCGCTGCCCGCTTTTTTGGTTGCTCTCTTGTCATCTAGCTTAATTGAACGCCATTCCGTCGAGATCTGAAACCTGCTCGCAAATCAACTCGTTTAATAAAACGGGTCATTTCAGCTGATGTCGTTAAGTTGATATTTCGCATCTTCAGAGGAGCAGTGTGTCATGTTAATGGCAGATACGATGGCGATCTTCTTTGTGTTTCTAGGAATGCTTCTGGCCTTTTCTGGTTTTTGGTTGCTCTGTCGCGGTCTTTGGCCGGCAGCCGTTGAAGCAGCTGCACAGCGTTGCTCAAAACGCATCTGGCCTTACTTTCTTGCTGGAATCCCTATGACCCTGGTCATGATTGTTCTGACTAGAGTCTTCTTCGCACTTGGTCCAGTAGGAAAGATCGCAGGCGTTGGCGTGGTATGTCTTTACATGTTGCAGGCGCACACTGGTGTCTCCGGGCTCATTACGGTTATTGGCCGAAGACTTCCGTCGCCTCTCGATACGCAGAGCCCGTGGCGCGCAACCCTTCGCGGCGGCATCGCCTTAGAGTTGACTTACCTGCTTCCAATTCTCGGATGGTTTGTGGTGCTTCCTGCCTCGATCATCATCGGCACTGGAGCAATGAATGTCATTCTATTTTCCAAACTGAAATTCCAAACGAGTCCTCAACCTTCGCTGATCCAGGATCATGGACCTGTAGTCCACCAAACAACCGATTGAAGCTGACTTAAGTTCATGGACTCGACACGAAGAACGTTGCTTAAAGCACTTGGTCTGATAAGTGCGACTGTTCCGCTTACTGGTTGCGAACGTTTGATCAGCAGCGTCACGCAGCAGCTAGGCCAGTCGATTCCTGGCAGCCTGACTCTTGCGGAGGGTTCTGAGATTGATCAGTCATTTCATCTCCTGTCACGAGCTGCTTATGGACCATGGCCCGGCGACCTCGACACTGTGAGATCGATGGGTTCTGACAAGTGGATCGAGGAACAACTCAACCCTGAAAGTATAGATGACACTGCATGCAATCTGCGGGCACGCCGGTTCGAGACCATCTGGCATGAACCGGGAACATGCTATGAGTACAAGAAACCGGTGCTGCGTGAGGAGATTACTCGACACACTCTGTTACGAGCACTCTATAGTAAACGTCAGTTGCTCGAGGTGATGGTTGGTTTCTGGACTGATCATCTGAACATCAACCTCGAGAAGGGCGACTGCATCTATCTCAAACCTTCCGACGATCGGCTCGTGATTCGTGCTCATGCGCTTGGGAAATTCAAGGATTTGATCCGAGCTTCGGCTACGTCACCGGCCATGCTTGTGTATCTCGATGGCAAAGAGAATCAGAGGAAGGAACCTGGAGATGTGCCAAACGAGAACTACGCACGCGAGTTACTCGAACTGCACACGCTCGGAGTTGATGGTGGGTACACGCAAACGGATGTTTACGAAGCGGCACGCAGCCTGACTGGCTGGAAGTTGCGCACGGGTTGGCGAAAGGGAACTGTCTACTTCGATCCAAATCTGCACGACGACGATGAGAAACGTGTGCTCGGTCAGGTGATCCCAGCCGCCGGTGGAGCACTGGATGTAGATCGACTTGTGGAAATTGCTTGCAGGCATCCGGCTACTGCCCATCACATTGCTACTAAACTCGTGCGCAGGTTTGTTTCTGAAGACCCGCCGGCTTTACTCGTACAGCACGTAGCAACGGTGTTTACGTCAACCGACGGTGATATCAAATCACTGCTGCGAACAATTTTGACTTCAGACGAATTCAAATCAGCCAAAGGTCAGAAGTTCAAACGTCCATTTCAGTTCATCGTCAGTTGCTTACGCGCGCTTGCGGCAGACACACATGCGCATCAACCGCTAATCGAATACCTGCAGCGTATGGGTCAGGGACCGTTTCAATATCCGACTCCTGACGGTTATCCAGATCGGACGGCTCCATGGTTGGGTACCTTACTCTGGCGCTGGAATTTTGCATTTTCAGCCGCCGCTAACCAGCTGCCCACCGTGACAGTTCCACTAAATCAATTAGGTCAAGCTATCGGTGGGTTTCGCACGGAAGGGCTATTGCCTTATTTCATCGGACGCAAAGGCTCGGATGCTGAGCTCAGGGCAGTTGCCGAATATCAGAAGGGTAATCCTGATGACAGCAATTATGACGCGGAGTTGGTGGCATTGATGTTGGCGTCACCAGCATTCCAGAGGTGTTGAGTAGTGAGTAATACATCACGGCGCTCTTTCGTTCGAAAATTGTTACTAACCCCTGAAACCGCATTGCCATCTGTTGGTGAGCGAACGCTGGTCTGCATCTTTCTCCGAGGTGCTGCCGATACTCTCAACATGGTTGTTCCCTATGGTGACGACGAGTATTACAAATCTCGTCCGACTATTGCGATTCCTCCACCTGGCAATGGGGCAACCGCGTTGAGGCTTAATGATTTTTATGCTTTCCATCCAAACTTTGCCCCATTGCTGCCAGCGTTCAACGAAGGTCGATTAGGTTTGGTACAGGCGGTGGGCACTGACAATCCTACTGGCTCACACTTCGAAGCACAGGACCAAATGGAGCATGGAGAATCCTATGGCCATGTCATCGGTGGAGGATGGTTGGGTCGCTACCTTCGCACACGAGCTTTAGAAATGACACCACTTTCAGCAGTAACAATCGGCTCAACTATTCCTGAGTCGTTGAGAGGTGCGCCAACTGCCAGCGCGATCGAATCGCTGGAAGAAGTTCAAATCAAAACGCCAAGCGGCAATGCATCCTTTGTGTCGTCGATCTTATCGGGGATGTACAGTGCTGAGGTTGGCATGGTTGGACAAGCTGGTAAAACAACTCTGGATCTATTACGTCGCGTAGAGACGCTGCGAGGCACTGCGTACAAGCCAGAAGGCGGAGCAGTTTACCCGGACGACACTTTCGCGCATGGACTTAAAGAAGTTGCTCGATTGATAAAGGCGCACGTAGGTTTGGAAGTTGCGTGTTTGGATCTGGGTGGTTGGGACACACATTTCTTTCAAGGCAGCACTTCTGGTCTGCAAGCAGACTTGATTCGTCAACTTGCGGCCGGGCTAGCTGCGTTCGATCAGGATCTCGGCGGACAACGTGATCATGTAACTACACTTGTGATGACAGAATTCGGAAGACGCACGTACGAGAACGGATCGCTCGGAACGGATCACGGGCGCGGCTTCGCTCTGTTTGCATTAGGCGGTAGAGTCAAGGGCGGTAAAGTCCATGGTAGTTGGCCGGGGCTTGCTGAAGAGTCGTCGTCGCAAACAGATTCGCTTAACCCGGTTGGACCAAGTGGACTCAAAGTGTTGATTGACTATCGATCGGTGTTGGCGGAAGTGTTAACTAAGTTCCTTGGACATCGAGAAGTGAATCAAGTGTTTGCGGGTTTTCGTCCTGAGGCTGTAGGTTTAGTTAGATAGTACTGATTTCCAAGGTATCTGAAATCATCTCTGCGCCTCTGTGTTCTCTGCGTCTCTGTGTTGAATAAATGATTGATGATCTTTCAGGTCAATTTAAACGCGGAGACGCAGAAACGCAGAGGCGCAGAGAGTTTCACTCGTTGACGGATCTAAAAACTTCTAGACTCCAAAACCTTAGTAAACACAATAGTTCCCGGAATCGCTTTGGTGATTTCCTGGGTCGCGCTCTGTGCTTCATCAGGTGAGACGTGAACAGCGATGATTTGCTTGGGTCGAAACTGTTCAATCACGAAAGAGCGTCCTCTTGGAGACAACAGAAACCAGTAGGGAATGAATGCGATGTCAATGTTTCCTTCGTTCAACCGAAAGCTGGAGAAGTTTTCAGCGGCCATATCGGCATCGCCGATATGTAAGAGCTTTTTTCCACCGAGCTCAATTACATGGCCGAGATTCTGGATCCATGTAAAGTTGGAACCAGAGTGTCGTAGGCCGAGAACTTTGATTTTTATGCCGTTGACTTCGACAGGCGTTTGAGATTTCCACGTCGAATCCACTTGCTTAACTCTCGCCTCAATAGCAGAGAAGTCGGCGAATTTTTCTTTCACGCCGTTGACGATCTGTTCTGATGAGACAAGTTGGGCCGACTTGTTGTTCCTCAAGTGAAGGCCGACAGACTCAGGATGAAAGTGATCGAGATGAAGATGGGAAACAAGGACTACGTCAATCTGGTTGTATGGATCAATAGCTTGCTCTAGTTTGCTGAGTAGGTCAGGAGGAGGGAAGAGGTAATCTGGTTTGTATTCGCGGTGCAGGCCGTCTATCAGAACCTGTTTCTCGCCAGCCGCAATCAACACGCCCTCATTGGCTATATAGGTGATGGTTAATGAATTACCACTTGGTAGTTGTAATGGCTTCTGTGAGGCTGCGTTCTCTTGGTGGGAGTTTAGGAATAGCAACCAGACAAGTAAGACTGAAACAACTATTACGCAGAGTGATATTGAGATTAATCGTTTGAAGTTCACTGCCATAAGCCTTTCGAGACGGTGGCGCGCTAATGAACTGGGCTACGACCAAACTGCGGCAAAGGTTCCCGTGTAGACTGCTAATCAGGCAAAAGGGTCTTCGTCGATCACTTTTCCACTGGCGAGGTCAAATCGGTGCTGAACCGCGATCGTGATGTGACTGATCTCGTCGGTGAAATCATACCGATAATCACCGATGTCAACAGCTTCCTTTAAGGCCATCCGGTTAGGCATTTCAATGTACCCAAAACGATTGTCGCGCTTAATTACACCACCTTGAATCTCGGACAGATCAAGAAATTGAATCTTCCAGGAACTGTCATCACCCCAGAGGCAGCCGGCAACAAAACCAAAGGGATAATAAAGAACGGGACTGATGGGGTTATCCGGGCTTTCTACATATTCCCCTTTTCCAGTCCCTTTGTCGTACCTATAAAGCTGCTGTACTCGGGCACCGAAATATTCGGGCCCGGGATTATTCACACGATATTGCTTGGCCTCACCCTCAAGGCTCGTGTACTCACGGTTTATATAACGAGGTACGTATAAATCAACCGGACAAAAACCAGTGCTGTTTGGTTCTTCTCCTCCAATATCACGACACGAAGGGAGTTCCATGATGCGGGTGACTGTGTAATCTGGAGAGTAGAGCGCGTAATCTTTAGCCCCGAACCTGCAGTGAAAGAAGGTATTGAAGAATGTTGAATAATTTCTGTCGTACTGACCAACTTGTTCTTCTTCATCGCCCTCTGATCTAAATACACCTACTCGCAGAGTCTTCCAATATTTTGGACCGTGGTCTACCGTCTTAATGACTCGTGCTGAATAGGTTTCCATAGTTCAAATATTTCGCGGCCAATTTCAGGAGTGTAAGACCTTATTGGTGTGAGTTCGTGTGATTTCGTGGATCGTTCTTAAC
>JBKPQV010000082.1:0-17268 GCA_046734235.1 Acidobacteriota bacterium | reverse complement strand
ACCACAACCAACGTAGCGTTATCGGACCGATAGTATGTCGAGTGAAAAGCTTGAACATCTTTCAATGTCGCTGCTTCGAGATCTTCAACACTGCCGATCGTTGGACGCTTATAAGGGTGTTCGGTAAACGATTTTTGTTGGAGTAGATATTCGAAACGACCGTAAGGAGGAGTCAAAACACTTTCGCCAAATTCTTCCTTCACCACATCGCGTTCGGATTTGAAGTTTGCCTCGTCGACATTAAGACCAGAAAGTCGATCCGCCTCTGCCCAAATTAATGTCTCCAAATAATTCGACGGTACTACCTCATAGTAAACGGTGACATCATCAGAAGTCTCTGCGTTGTTAAAGCCGCCGACATCCTCAGTAAGCCGATCCATCATCTCCGACTTCATGTTCTTCGTGCTCTTGAACATCATGTGCTCGAACAGATGAGCAAATCCACTTCGCTTGTCTGGATCATCCTTTGAGCCGACGTGATACCAAACTTGAATGGAAACGGTAGGGCTGGAGTGATCAACAGCACTAATTACGCGCAAGCCATTAGAAAGCTTGCGATCACTAAACTTGATCTGAGGCATGCGCGACTGTGCCAAGACGACAGTCGATGTAGTAGTTAAGAGGAAAAGCGTAGCGAACAGAAAGCTGCGAACCATAAGCTTTGAGTGGAAGCAGATCAGAAAAAGAATTGCGGGCTTCTTTAAGGAGATCTCTTAGTCGAGATCCAATGGATTCCGATACGGTTTGTCCTTGTCCTTTTCGGCGCGTTTCATAGCTTCCTGGAATTTTTCCTCCAGAATTCGATCGCGGTCCTTCATTGAGCTTAGTTCCTGGGCAAAAATTTGCTCGCGCATCTGTTTTTGCTTGTCGAGCCCTTTAACCATTTCATCAAACGAGGCAATTGGTTTGGCTTTCTCCTCATGCGAGAGGAGGGCGCCCGTTTGGGAGTCGATCGTTAGGGCAGCCTCGCAACAGGGACAGATAATTGTGAACTTAGAAGTGTCTGCCATTTAGTTCCTTTCTTCCACTTTGCGAGTGTCAGTATAAGTAAAAAGGGCACTGTGGAAAAAGGCTATTCCTTGGAGTGCGGTGGCCTGGCACCGCACTCCAAAAAAAAAGCGGCCCCGAAGAGCCGCCCCGTTGCTAACAGCCATTAGGAACACTTGCTATGGAATTACCTTTTTGACCGCATCGCCAGCCTTCTTGGCTCCAGAAACTGTCTTATCACCTACCGTTTTTGCTCCGGATACAGTCTTATCGCCTACTGTTTTGGCTCCGGATACAGTCTTGTCTCCAACCTTCTTGGCCTCGTCGACAGTCTTTGTGCCAACAGACTTCGCTGTATCGGCGGTCTTTTCACCGACCGCTACGGTCTTATCGGCGGCTGTCTCGCCAACACTCTTTGCTTCGCCCGCAACATCCTTACTCTTATCAACCACGAAGCCGGCCCCGTCCGCAACCTTATCTCCAGTTTCGGTCAACACGTTTTCATCGTCTTTTACTGGGCGTTCTTCTCCGCTTGGAGAATAAGCTTTAACGGTGCGTTTTCCGTTCTTGTCTGTAGTAACAACAACCCGTGCGATCCGTGGATTTCCTTTAAAGGTACGTTCCTCAGTTTTGACGCCACTCGCGTCAACCTTGGTTGCGATTTCGGAGTTATCAGCACCGGGTTTTGTAGTCGCTTCGGTTGAGGTCTCAGTGGTCTTGGAGCAGCCCGCAGCCACGACCATTATCATTGCGAGTATTACGATGGGTAGCCATTTAGTCACGATCATTTCCTCCTTACGAAAGTTGTTTCAGCAAGCGATGTTCCAGCACTCTACTATAGAAAACACCCTTGTCTGTGGCTGGGGCTTTAAAAAAGTCATACGCTTTGGTTGCATCAGCGTTCAGTAACAATACGCTAGTTCAAAGGCAGGCGTGTTGGCAAACGCCCGCTCCCCTTTTTGATTGACTTTCATTGGGATTTCCTTTAGAAGCACTCTACTACAAACCCAGCTGGGCACTTTACGAATTACCCAGCTTCGGACCTGAAAGTGCCGCCGTATCTTCGACTCAGGTATTCAATATCGATATGGATTCGTTGATCGAACAATAACCCCTAAGGAGCTTTCTTATGCGCAGACTCGTAATTGTGACTTTAGCCGCCCTCTTCCTTGGCGCTCTGCTGCTTCCGTCACAACGCAAGTTTGTTGTTCAAGCCGTTTCAGATGGTGAACGGCTGGCGATGTTTACCAAGCCGGCTGTGGTCCGCACGATTGATGGCGCAGTTGGACAGATTTATTTCCAACCACCGGGCTACCAGGGACAAACGTACAACGTTTCATTTGTAGGTACAGGGTCGGGCTTCATACTGAGCTCCAACGGCTACATTGCCACTAATGCGCATTGCGTCGATACCACTCACGGCGGTGAGGAGAAAGCAAAACAGGCGCTGTTCTACCAAATGGTTCAGCAAATCGCGCAGCAATTAGGGAAACAACCTCGAGAACTAAACGTCAACTTCATTGATCAATACAGCCGATTTGTTGCGTTTGAACTGATTCACAAAGTGTTCTTACCTGATGGCAGTTCATATCCATTCGAAATCAAACAGTTTGGTGCTCCAACCGGCGAGACCCAGGATCAAGGTAAAGATGTCGCAATTCTAAAGATCGAGATAAAGAATGCTCCGATCCTTAAGATCGGCGATTCTGACAAAGTTCAACTACAGGATCACATCACGGTAATTGGTTACCCAGCAGCTGCAGACACCAAGCTCCTCGATTACAAGTCGTTAATGGAAGCAACAGTTAATGACGGAAAAATCTCCGCGAGAAAGACAGCAACGAGCGGTGCTCCGATCCTGCAAACCAACACCGCCGCTACTCACGGAAACTCTGGAGGGCCGGGTGTAAATGATGCATTCGAGGTGATTGGCCTTTTGACCTTCCGCGGCGACGTTGTTAACAACCAGGAAGTTCAAGGATTTACATTCCTCGTCCCTTCAAACACTGTGATGGAATATGTGAAAGCCGCTGGTGCGTCGAACACGGAAGGTTTAACAGACAGTCTTTTCAAGGAAGGATTGGAATACTACTGGGATCAACGCTATTCATTAGCGATTCCGAAATTCGAAGAAGTCAAACGACTTTTCCCGCAACATTCCGAAGTAGATAAGCTTATAACGAGCAGCCAGCAAGCGAAGTCAGAAGGAAAAGAAAGAGCAACCTTCCCACTCTGGGTGGTTGGAGTTGTGGTAGTTGTTGTAGTGCTAATCGGCCTGGTAATTCTAATAGGGATAATCGTCTTCGTCATTTCACGAAGAAAAGGCAAGAAGCAGACTGCTGGTCCAACCCCTTCAACAGGTGGAAAGGCACAACCTGCGGCAACACCGGTATCATACTCACCAACACCGCAAGCGTATTCTCCGCCGCCGGTTGCTAAGCCGTCGTCGCCGCCACCTCCGCATGCACCCACACCTGCATACAATGCTGGTGGCGATCAGGGGATGACGATTGATCTTTCCAGAACTGTGGCCATCGCACCAGAAATGGATACAGCACCGGTTAAGTTTGGTTCAATAAAGTTTGTATCTGGCGCATTGGCAGGAAAGGTATTCGATATCAAGCCCGAGGGAGAGTTTGTTGGCCGTGATGGGGCAAGTGCTCAAGTGGTCATCCCTGATCCGCGCATTTCGAAAAAACATTTGTGGATTGGGGTTCGTGAGGGCCGGGTTATTATCGTCGATCAGGACTCGCGCAATGGAACGTTCCTGAACGATCCGAAATCACCTCGAGTAAAAGAGACATCTTTGAAACCCGGAGATACAGTGATCCTGGGTGAATCCGATGTTGCCCGATTTGAGTATTTGAATTAGACCAAAGCGACCTATACGACAAGGAATAGGACCTAACCAATTTCAGATTTCAGATTGAAGATTTCAGATTGTCTTAAGGGACCTTGATCCCCAATCTTAAATCTTCAATCTGAAATCTGAAATTAGTTAGGTCCTATCCTATTTGTCCTCTTAGTCCAATAGGTCCTATTCTGCCGGAATGAGAATCGAGCAGTGATACAAAAAGATCGGCAGGCAGTGGCTTGCTAAATAAGTATCCTTGAATTTCGTCGCAACGTAACAAATGCAGAAACCTCAACTGCTCCTCCGTCTCTACTCCCTCAGCTATCACCTTTAATCTCAGGTTGTGCGCAAGAGTGATGATTGCCATCACTAAAGCCGCGTCGTCTGGATCAGTTGTCGCATCACTGACAAACGACTTGTCGACCTTCAAAGCGTCGATGGGCAGGCGTTTCAAAGAGGCCAGAGACGAAACACCGGTGCCAAAATCATCAATCGAGATATTCACTCCCATTGATTTCAACCGGCTCAATACGTCCGCCGCAATCTCAGCATTTTCCATGATGGAACTTTCAGTAAGTTCCAGCTCCAGGTGCTGAGGCGCAAGTTTAGTTTCATCAAGAATTCGAATAACAGTTTGGGCCAGATCGTGATCGTGAAATTGACGCGCACAAATATTCACCGCCATCTGGATTGGAGCAAAACCTTGAGCCTGCCACGCCTTATTCTGTAAGCAGGCTTGCTTAAGTACCCATTCACCGATCGGTACTATCAAGCCAGTGTCTTCCGCCAACGGGATAAATTCCGATGGGGAAATCAAACCGAGTTGGGGATGCTGCCAACGCACCAATGCTTCAACCCCGGTGATCTCAAGGGAGTCGACAGAAACGCGAGGCTGATAGTGAATCAAAAACTCCTTGTTCTGAATTGCGCGTCGCAAGCTTGTTTCAAGCGCCAAACGCCTCGAAGCAAGTTCATGCATATCTGCTGTATAGAACTGGTAATTTGCTCCGCCCAATCTTTTCGCTTTATAGAGCGCAGCACCAGCGTACTTGAGTAACGTTTGACCATCCTCGCCATCCAGTGGAAACAAACTTACTCCTACGCTGGCCGTAGCAAACAATTCCTGCCCTTCAATATCAAAGGAGAATTTCAGAACCTGAGACAATGATCCAATGGTTTCGATAACGTCTTTAGTTTCCTCAATCTGCGTCTGAAGCAGAGCGAATTCATCATTACCAAACCTCGCAACCGTATCAGTCTCCGAGATGCACTGCTTCAAACGTTTACCAAACTCTCGCAGCAACCTGTCGCCGGCATCATGACCCAGCGTATCGTTAACCTTCTTAAACTGATCGACGGAGATAAAGAGCACTCCCAATGTTTGATCAGTCGATTTCGCAACAGCAACGGCCTGGGCCAAACGATCTTCGAAAAGCGTGCGATTTGGTAGCTGCGTGATCGTGTCGTAGTAAGCGAGACGATCTACTTCGGCAGTACGTTCTTCCAACAGTTGCTCTAGCTGTTCCTTGTATTGTTGCTTCTCTTTGAGGAGGTTGCGGTGGTGTACAGCACGCTCAACCGCGGCTTCGACGTGCCGTAAATCCAGAGGCTTTGTAATGTAATCGAAGGCGCCAACACGCATCGCCTTTATTGCGGTTTCGATGTTCTGGTTTCCACTGATCATCAAAACCACTGTATCCGGTGAAATCGAGTGAAGTCTTGGTACTAGTTCAATACCACTCATCCCTCCCATATCGATATCACTGATAACCAGATCGAAAGCATGATCCTTCAAGGCCGTAAGTGCTTCCTCAGCTGAATCAGCGCTTCGGCAGGAATAAAAATTGCCGAGCACCGCAACCAGCAGATTTCGAATTTGCTCTTCATCATCGATGATGAGAATCGTGGTTTGGCTATTGAAGGATGAGGACGACATACGGTTTGCTGTCCGGTCTCTGATTACGTCCTATAGAGTATTCTGAAGAGGACCAATCGGACAAATAGGACCATAAAAAGATCTATTTATCATTGGTCATTTGACATTTATCATTTGTCATTTGACCAATGATAAATCTTGTAGGTCCTATTCCTATCGGTCTTATTTGTCTTATCGGGCTTAGAGAGACTTACACATTCCCGGGACCCAGGCTTCCTTAAGTGCGCGCTCGTAACTCGCTTTTACTTCTTTCAGACTCCAGTCCTTTCGTTGCCAGATGACACCATCAGCATACTCCACCCGATTGACTACCACTTTTTCCTGAAACTGCTTAGTTTTGTCCGAGAGCGAGTCGACGCTAATGACAGTGCTAAGATTCGTGGTACTGAAACCTTCAAGCTCCTTTTCTTTGCTGGGTCCGATACTGACGCCACAAATGAACTGGTGACGTGTCACATTCTCAGGATTGAGCGGATCGGAAAGCTGATACTCCCAAAAGAGTACCTCGACCAGGTTGGCCGAATCATTCTTCACCTTGACTTTGTAACTAATACCGTCCATCTGCTTCGATTTGGGTTGTCGTGCGTCTTGAACGTTCTTTTCGATCTGCGCACTTCGACCGTCTAACGTATCGGCATTGGGGTCACGCACACCCGGAGGATCGTTTGCCCGAACATTACGCGCAAAGTTCTTGTTTTGGGCAATCATCGCTCCGGCTGGTGGCGTCATCCCCGGCCCTTCTGGAACTTCTACGGTTTTCCTTGCACGAGTCCACTTATGCGCAATCACATTTACGGGAGCGGTGTCCTGAACTGTGACTTGTTGTGGAATGAGGCAAAAAAGAATAAGCGGCAAGAAGAATAGGAGCTTCATAGTTCACCACCCAGTCTTGAAATTGCGGACGGCCATATTCGGTTTACGGCCGCGAGAAGCATGCGCTTGTTGCGAAACTAGTACAACTTCGAAGCTTGTGAAAAACTAGCGGTTTGGAGCGGGCGACGGGATTCGAACCCGCAACCCTCAGCTTGGGAAGCTGATGCGCTACCGTTGCGCCACACCCGCTCAAATTCGGGGAAACTTTTTAGACCAACTGCCTTGTATGACCGAAAGATAGTGAAGACCTGGATTACTGTCAACGATTGCGGACGTATTATCCGGAAATTACGCAGACTACACATATTCGAATAACTTTCACGGGAACATCTGTGGAATCGGCGTAATCTGCGGATAGGTTTGGCTACAAATACTTTTCCACGGCAGCCTGCCAAAGGTTCTGTGCATTCAATATCAATTCCACCGCCTCACGCACAGCGCCCTTACCTCCTTTTGCCTTCGTGACATAATGAACTCTTTCAATCACATCGGCACTGGCATCAGCCACCGCAATTGCCAGCCCCGAGCGAGTCAACAAAGGTAGGTCGTTTAAGTCGTCTCCAATAAATGCGACTTCTTCACTTGTTACTTCGGCCTCTGAAAGTGTTTCTTCAAAGGCTTCTATCTTGTTGTTACGTCCTAAATGGACGAACTTGATTCCGAGTGCACGCGCCCTGCGGCTCACAGCGCTTGAGTCACGGCCCGAAATGATTCCGGATCGTAGTCCAGCGCGATGTAATAGCTCCAAACCAAGTCCATCACGAGTGTGAAATGCCTTTTGATCCTCTCCATTCTCGAGGATCCAAATGCGACCGTCAGTCAAGACGCCATCACAATCCATCAACAAGACTTTGATTCGAGCCGCTCGTTCCTCCACTGAGAGTTCGTTCATTAGCGTACTTCGAAAAGCTCGATTGCCGATAATCTCAATCCACCCGACATTCGCGTGAGAATAAATACCGCAGTTCCCGATCCTTCTTTACCGAGCTTTCGCGCGGTGATGTTTACATCAGCAGCGATCAAATCACCACTGAGTTGTTCTGTGCGAATTACTCGTGTGTCCCAGGCTTCCGTGCCAATGCTGGCATTGATGAATTTTACCATCTCACCCGGGACTACTTTGGAGTCGAGATCTGGCTTACGTCCGGAAACTACTGCTTGTGAGAATTGAGTTGCAAAGGCGCGTACTGCTTCGTCGACTGGTGGTGCGTTATTCGCGGCTGCTTCGGCTCTGATTCTAGCTGCACGTGCCGCCAACGACGATGGATAATCGCGACTCGCATAAACAGCTTGATTAAAATACCTGACAGCTTCAGCGGGTTGATTTCGTTTTATGCTGATCTCGCCAAGTCCAATATTGGCCCACGCCAAAGTCGCTGAAAACGGTAGTGGCTCATCGAGCGATGCCCTGAAGAGTTTCTCTGCATCGTCAATTCGATTCTGGCCAAGCAAAGCGCGCGCAAGTAAAATGCGGCCATCCTGCAGTCTCGGTGCTGCAGCCATCATTTCCCTGCCAACCGCTTCAGCTTTAACAAAATCCTGGGCACCTAATGCAAGGGCTCCTTGATTTAAGGAATCAGGCAAATCTCTCACGCGCGGAACTGTATCGTTGCCGTAGTCGGTCTGCGGGTAAAGCTTCTCTGGATCAATTTCGGCGCGGACGACTTTTGTGGGAGTTTTGAAAACAGCTTCGCCGAAGTTACGCGCAGGTATCGTCGTCTCCGCCATAACAGTTTCGCCACGTTCAGTCACGCCGGCGACGCTGACAGTCACATCAATCGAGCCCAGGTTTCGCACCGCCGAAACCCATTCATTGTTTCTCTGTTGTGGTACCCCAATCAGCAAATCCGTATCAATCACTTGATCGAGTTGCTGGTCCAATAGCAGCTTAAAGGCACTCCCGCCTCGATCAAGGATCGCAGTCCGGAGACCTGAAAGAGTGAGTCCGTTTTGATCATTTTTTCCCGCCTGCAAGGCACTCTTCAAAACACCAAGAAAGGCGTCGTGACCAAGCCGGCGATCTACGAGTCGCCAGAACATTGCACCGCGATTAGGAACTGATCCGAAATAGGTGCTATCCAGCTGGTTTGCCCGGGCCAATGGACTGTCGCGCTGCGCGACTGCCGCATAACCAATGCGCTCGCGTAGTAACTCCGACTGCACAGCATCTTTTCCAAATTGTTTTTCAAGGAATTGCGTCGCAAGGAACCGAACAAGACCATCACGAATTGTCCCACTGCCTTCCGCTCGAATCGGGGTTTGTCCACCCAACCAGAGGCGAGCAACAGTCTCCGCAATCGACAAGGCCGTAGCTGCTTCGATTTTTGGAAATCGAAGAGTATCCGCATCGAAAAGGACCGTCCCAGTGTCGCTAAATCCAGTTCCCCGACGCGTAGCCACCAACCTCAAGGGCACATCTGGGGCTGGCCCAAGAGAAGTCGCGAAGAAACTCCGTGCAGCTGCAGTAAAAGTTATTAAGGTATCAGCCTGTTTACGCTGTTCGGGGCTGGCGCCCTTTTCGAGCAATATTGATATTCCTTTACCGTCGCCAGTTCCATCAACCTTGTCCCAGTTGCCTTGGATAAAGAATGGTTGGCCGTGCAGGGTTTGCTCAAACGAGGTCGCTGAGCCGGTCGATTTTTCAATACCCGACGAAACAACGTTCGAAATGTTTACCGAAAGGCGGAATGGCGCGGTGTCGGCACCTCTCACCGTGTAAGGCGTGTTTGGCATTGGGTACCAAAACGAGAGTGGCAGAAACTGGGTGCCCACAGGACTAATGGCCGCCAGTCCCGAATTGCTTTCTACGGGAAGTGTATAGTTGATTACGAGCGTCGCCGTCGTACCCGGGTTGGCGGCGGTTGGAAGGGACACTTCCGCCCGCTGAAGATCCCCGCGAGGATCCTGCCCTGGCCTGAAAGTAGTTACTCCGCCATTCACAGTAATGCTGCTGATTTTAGCTTTGGAATTTAACCTTACCGTAAATGTCCGTCCCGCACTGCCACCAATATTCGAAGCCACTAATGTCGAGGTAACGTTCAGCACCCGCTCCGCTTGTTGCACATTAACTGACAGGTCAAAGGAGTTGACTTGCCAGAGCGGTGGTGCGGCCGCAGCCGTTTGACCCATGACAAATGTGGGTGCATAAAAGAGGACAAACAAAAAGTAAGCAGAGAAAAAGGTCTTCATGTTCTACTCGGAATAAGACTGATTCTAATCTAGAGCCACCATCTGAAAGGATTAATTATTAGCATTGCTAACCAGCTGCTTATTACCATCTCTAACCAGCTGATGAATATCACGCAGCACGTTCAGTAACGACTGCATACGCTCAAGTGGCAAAGCGTTTGGGCCATCAGAAAGAGCCCGTTCGGGACAGTCGTGAACTTCCATGAACACTGCATCAACACCGCAAGCAACCCCAGCTCGAGCGAGAAATTCGATGTATTCTGACTGACCCCCAGTTGCATCCCCCAAACCACCTGGTAATTGCAATGAGTGGGTGACGTCGAACACAACAGGAACGCCAAAGCGTCTCATGATCGGAAACGAGCGCATATCAACGACGAGGTTGTTGTAACCAAACGTTGCGCCTCTTTCCGTGAGCAATAATTTTTCGCAACCGGCGTTACGGGCCTTATCCACGATATTCCCAGCGTCTTGAGGAGCGAGAAATTGCCCCTTCTTTACGTTGACAGCCTTACCGGTTTTGACGGCAGCGAGAATTAGATCTGTTTGGCGACACAGAAATGCCGGGATTTGCAAAACGTCGACAACTTCCGCCTATCGTTAATCTTGAGAAACGTCGTGCACGTCAGTCAGCACGGGAACGCCAAATTCATCTTTGACGCTTTGCAGAACCTCCAACCCAGCGTCCATTCCCAGGCCGCGAAAACTTCTTATCGACGATCGATTCGCTTTATCAAAGGATGATTTGAACACGAAGTCGAGCCCAGATTCGCGTGCTCGAGCTGAACATTCTCGGGCCATCATCAGCGCGTGGTCGCGGCTTTCAACCACGCACGGTCCAGCGATCACCGTTAACCGGCCATCGCCAAAGGTCGCGTTGCCAACTGAAAAAGGTTTTGTCTTGATTTCTTTCATTTCGGATTAAGGCCAGCCCCGGAGTTCTGTTGCGTGGCTCACAGTTCACCAAATCTCTTAAAACGGTTTCTTCAGTATACGCTTGACCTTGTCTACAAACGAACGGCCCTTTTTAGGACTCGGGCTTGGACTAGGGCTCGGGCTTGGACTAGGCGATGGTTTAGGTTTCGGAGTAGCCGTAGCTGAAGGCGAAGGGAGCGGCGATGGTTGTAGCGTCGGTTCCACGTTCTGATTAACTGGCTCCGGAACCCTGGTCCGCCAAGAGTTGAGAGCAAAAAGACCAATACCTGCTATCGAAAAGAACAGAAGCAAAATAATCGCAATTGCGACGTTGCGACCCGTTTTACTTTTATTGAGCCCAATTTCCATTCTTGGAAAAGGCTCGGTCCCCTTGGTTTGTGGACCAGGTTCATGTTTCTTAGTCTCAGCGGGTTGACTGAGTAGAGTAATTTCATTGTTACCGGATGAAGAGAAGACCTTACCTTCTCGAAGTCTCGAAAGATCTACAACCAGCCTCCCTGAAGGCGACTCAACTCCAACACCACGCAACGCTGCCATATCGAGTGGCGAAATTAGCGCATGATGCTCAAGGCCAAGTTTCTCTGTTAACTCCAAAAGCTCATTGCGAAACTCTGCCGCATTTGCAGGCCGATCTTCCGGCCGCTTCTCCAGCGCATGCAGTACGACACTCTCCAATTGATCTGGAATCGCAGCTACAATTTCTTTCGGTGGTCTCGGAAATTCCGATGCATGTTTGACTGCGATCACCAGCGGAGTCGCGCCGCTAAACGGGACCGTCCCGGTTAACATCTCGTAGAGGATGACTCCCAGGCTGTAAACATCAGACGCTGGAGTTAACTCAAGACCAGTGCACTGTTCCGGCGACATGTAACGAGGCGTGCCGATCATTACCCCCATCTGAGTCAAGGTGTGGGGCTCATCCTCGTCCAACGTCTCAGCAGCGAGCTTGGCAATGCCGAAGTCGAGTACCTTCACAACTGCGGGTGCATCCGCGCTTTGGGTAACGAAAATGTTTGCGGGCTTAAGATCGCGGTGAATCACACCAGCCTCGTGTGCCGCCGCAACAGCAGAAGACGCCTGGAGCATCATTGAAACGGCTCTCGCAGTTTCCAGTGGGGCTTCCTTGCCTAGAACCTCCCGAAGGGTACGGCCTTCGAGGAGTTCCATTACGATGTAGACAAAACCTTCTGGTGATTGTCCGAAATCTGTAACAGCAACTGCATTCAAATGCTGCAAACGACCAGCAGCCTTGGCTTCGCGCTGAAAACGAACACGAGATGCTTCGTCTTCAACCAGACGCTGGTTCAAGACTTTTAACGCGACAGCGCGATCAATTAGAACGTGTCGCGCACGATAGACTGTTCCCATTCCGCCCACTCCGAGACGCTGTTCAATTCGATATTTTTCATCGAGAGTTACGCCAATGAGAGGGTCAACAGATGCTTCCCCAACAACCGTCGGGTCGGCTTGAAGTGCTGATTGATCTTCTGGACAAAAGTGAACGTCAGAAGGGTAGTGTTTTCCACATGTGGGACAACGCAGCATCAGGTAACTATTGTCTTTTCGCTGGGAAGAGTAAGGGCTCAGAGATTATCTCTCAAAAAGGAGTAGGATGCACTTTTCGGGATCAATACTGGGACGGGCGCACCTCAATCTCCAGTCGTTGCGCTCACCCGTTCGTGCACAATCAGGTCCACCTCACCATTTTTCTCCATCGAGGTCTCTGATTGGATTCGGTTCTCATACGCAGCGCGTACGAATGATGAAAACAGCGGGTGGGCGCTTAAGGGTTTCGATTTGTATTCCGGATGAAACTGCCCTGCAACAAACCACGGATGAACATCACGAGGCAACTCGATCATTTCAACAAACTTTCCATCTGGTGAAACACCACTGAAGACCAAGCCCTCTTTTTCAAGAATCTGGCGGTACTCCGGATTAAACTCATAACGGTGCCGGTGACGCTCACTAATTTCTTCAGCACCACTGTAGATTTCACTTACTAAAGAACCGGGCGCGAGCCGGCAAGGCCAGGCGCCAAGGCGCATTGTTCCACCAAGTTCTTCAACACCAACCAAATCCCTAAGCTTGAAGATCACAGGATGCGGAGTCTCAAGATCAAATTCGGTTGAATCCGCGTCCTTCAAATCACAAACATTGCGTGCATACTCGATACACGCGGTTTGCATCCCCAAACAGATCCCGAAATAGGGAGTCCGTGTCTTGCGAGCGTAGTAGATCGCCCTGATCATTCCGGCAATTCCGCGTTTACCAAATCCGCCCGGGACCAGGATGGCGTCGAAATCGCGCAGCCGATTCTCATAGTCATCGTCCATCAATTCTTCCGATTCAATCCACTTGACGTCGACGCGGAGATTATTGGCAACACCACCATGGGTCAGTGCCTCACGCAACGACTTATAAGAATCTTCAAGTTCAACGTACTTACCAACAATGGCTATCGACGTTCCACCACCCGAAGGTTCGCGAATTGTGGAAACAAGATTTCGCCATTCTGTCAAATCAGCTTGCGGAGCTTGCTGGTCCATGCCAAGCAGCGAAACGATCAGTGCGTCAAGTCCTTGTTCATGAAAAGCCAGCGGAACTTCGTAAATGGTATCGACGTCCTGTGCGCTGATTACTGCCGACTCCCTGACGTTACAGAACAAAGCAATCTTTCCACGTAACTCCCTCGATAATGGTTTTTCCGATCGACAAAGCAAGATGTCTGGAGCAATACCGATCTCGCGGAGGTCGCGCACAGAGTGTTGAGTAGGTTTAGTCTTTAATTCACCAGCAGCGGCGATGTAAGGAACTAGCGTTACGTGAATAAACAAAGCATTGCCAGCTCCCTCTTCGTTACCCATCTGTCTAATGGCTTCGAGGAATGGAAGCGACTCAATGTCGCCGACCGTGCCACCAATTTCGACGATGATTACGTCGGGTTTGTCTTTATCAGCTACTTTTCGGACAGCCTCTTTAATTTCGTTAGTGATATGAGGGATAACCTGGATTGTTTTGCCCAGGTAATCACCACGGCGTTCCTTTTCGATCACTGACAGATAGATTCTTCCGGTGGTCCAATTATTCGCCTGCGATAATTGCGCGTGAGTAAATCGCTCGTAGTGGCCTAGATCTAAATCCGTTTCCGCACCATCATCCGTTACAAAAACCTCGCCATGTTGAAACGGCGACATGGTTCCAGGATCGACGTTGATGTAAGGATCTAACTTGATAAGTGCAACCTGAAGACCGCGGCTTTCGAGCAAACAACCAATCGAAGACGCCGCCAGTCCCTTACCCAGGCTTGAAACCACGCCTCCAGTTACGAAGATATATTTAGGCATCACTCTTCTCCATTATCAGGTTGTTTTCTTTTTTGTCGAGATCCAGGTCGCCGGGTTCCGGAGGATCTCCTGACTCCTGTTCACCATCATAGCGACCCTGACGCAAATCTTCCTGCACTTCGACCGCCTTTTCCATAGCCGGATCGAGTGCTTTCTGTAGACCCACTAAGCCCGCACCTAACAACCCGGGTCCTTCCTGGGCCCTTCGTTCATACTCTTCAACGGATATATCGTAAGGCTTTCCTAAATACGACAAACCAAAAAGTCCACAGAGAACAATAAAAACTATTACCGCTAGTCCAATCCAATCGCTCATATTTTACCTCGCCGTCGACGCCTCAAATTTTCCCTCGTTAATCAACTCGCGCACACGCTGCAAATCTTCGCGAGTATCGACGCCGATCGAGGAACTACTTGCTTTGATCACTCGGATCAAAACGCCATGCTCCATGGCTCTCAACTGCTCCAATGCTTCGAGTTGCTCCAGCTTTGTTTGTGGCCAACTGGTAAATTCCAACAAAACGTTACGTCGATAGACGTATAGACCTGTATGCTTGCGAAAAAGTTTCAAAAGTTCAGGTTCGTTCTTAAAGGCCGGCCAGAGTTCTCCGTACTTCTTAATTACATCGCGCGGGCATGGTATGGGTGAACGCGAAAAGTATAGTGCTTGCTCCTGGTCACCAACCGCCACCTTTACTAAGTCTATGTTTGTAAGGTCGTTAAAATCTTCGATTGGTTCCCACGTAGTAACAATCCCTGCACCATCTGCGAGCAGAAATTCTGCATGCATACGGTCAACTGCACGTTCGATGGTTTCTGGTGATATTAACGGTTCATCCCCCTGGAGATTAACCACGATCTCGGCTGATGGTAAAGATCTCGCAACTTCTGCAATTCGATCCGTGCCACTTGCATGAGAATCCGATGTAAGTACTGCCTCTATTCCACATGAATCGACCACATCCAAAATGCGGGAACTATCGGTAGCAACGATTACTCGATCGACATTTTTCGCAGCTTTCGCCCGCTCCGCAACCCAGCAGACCATTGGCTTGCCGGCGATATCAATCAAGGCTTTCGCGGCCAGACGAGTCGAACCGAGACGTGCGGGGATGACGACTACAGTTGTTCGATGCTGATTGTTTTGGGGAATTGAGCCCGTGTGATTCACGGGATAACAAGATAGCTTGAGGTTAGCTCGACTGTCAACGAAACCTGGTCAAGTCCCCTATAGTGAATACCACCAACCGCAGTTGGTGGATTGTTAATACTCAGCCTACACCACCAACAACCCGAGGTTTTTCGGAATACCACCAACCGCGGTTGGTGGATTGTTAATACCTAACCTACTAAGAACGGCCAGGGCTACACATGAGTGAATACTACGAACAGCGTTGGCCGGAAGCTTTTGTCAGTAAGCTGAGTATGAACCATCCACCAACTGCGGTTGGTGGTATTCCCTCGAAGAGGCGATCTTTCTTAGTAGGTTAGGTATGAACCATCCACCAACTGCGGTTGGTGGTATTCCCCGTTAGAGGCGATCTTCTTACGATCCACGTCCCGTGCGGGGGATTTCATACTCAACCCACGATTCCATTTTGCTCTGTTGTCGGCTCGCGCTAATATCTGGCCGCAACGAAGCATGCGAGTCTTCTACACACCACGCTATTACGCCCAGATCGGCGACGCCCACATCTTCCCTATTCGAAAATTCGAACTCGTCCGAGACAAATTGCTCGCGGAGGAAACTCTCAGTCCGAATGAATTGGCCGAGCCAGAACCAGCTGAAATCCACGATGTGAGGTTGGTTCACACTGAAGACTATGTAACGCGTCTTTGCAATGGAACATTAACCGAGAAGGAAATCAGGCGGCTGGGCCTGCCCTGGTCAGAGTCGCTCGTGCGCAGGAGTTTTTATGCGGTCGGAGGAACGATCGCGGCTGCAATACACTCGTTGAACGCTGGCTACGCTTCAAACCTGGCGGGTGGCACTCACCATTCTTTTCCCGATCGCGGCGAAGGATTTTGTGTACTAAACGACGTCGCGATCGCTATTTGCACAATGCGATCCAGAGGTTTGATTAGACGAGCGGCGATTGTTGACTGTGATGTGCATCAGGGGAACGGAACCGCAACTATCTTCGAAAATGACGAAGATACGTTTACGTTCTCAATGCACGGGGCGAATAACTATCCCCTTTTCAAAGCATGTTCGTCTTTGGACCTCGAACTCCCCGACAAAACCTCAGACACCGAATACTTATCAATCCTGGAGCACAACTTACCACGCGTCTTTGACCACCAGCCGGAGATAATCTTTTATCTTGCAGGTGCTGACCCATTCGCAGATGACAAACTAGGAAAACTCGCTCTCACGATCGAAGGCCTTCGACTTCGAGACGAATATGTATTGCGTGCTTGCTATGAAAATGAAATTCCAGTAACAACGGTAATGTCGGGTGGGTATGGGAAGCAGATTGCAGACACAGTTGAGATACACTGCAACACAATTCGTACCGTCAAAACGGTTTTTGAACCTCATCTATTGGCCGCAGAATTAGTCCAGGCGAAGAGTCAAACAGTATGAGAAGAATCCTTCGCTGGATATTCCGAATTATCCTCGGCATCCTCCTGGGCCTAATTATTTACGAGAGCATTCTCTTCATTCGGGTGTTATGGCTGCGCACACATAATCCATCCTCAACTTCACTAATGGATACAAGAGCAAGTGAAGCTCTCGCAAAAGGTCAACAGCCACGACGCGAACAAACGTGGGTTTCACTCGATAAGATCTCAGTTAACCTACAACGGGCAGTGCTTGCCGGCGAAGATACAAACTTCATGACTCATCACGGCTTTGATTTCGAAGCAATTCAGAAGGCCTTCGAGCAAGCGCAACGTGAGGCAGCAAAGGAAGCGAAGAAGGAAGGTGAGGATGACGACTGGATACCAAACCTTCCCGAATTTAGACGCGGTGCATCAACCATCTCACAACAGCTCGCTAAGAACCTCTACCTCTCTTCGCAGAAGAACTTTATTCGCAAGGGACAAGAAGCCGTGGTGACGGTGATGAT
Organism: Acidobacteriota bacterium; assembly: GCA_046734235.1. Lineage (GTDB taxonomy): Bacteria > Acidobacteriota > Blastocatellia > Pyrinomonadales > Pyrinomonadaceae > PSRF01. Next base: position 72 of record JBKPQV010000082.1, on the reverse strand, counting down.
TGAGCGAACTACTTCAAAGCGTCGCATTCTTGAAGTTTATTTGAACGTGATCGAATGGGGAGATGGTATTTA
>JBKPQV010000081.1:0-2920 GCA_046734235.1 Acidobacteriota bacterium | reverse complement strand
GTTTTGATTTCAACATCAAGCAGCGTAAACCGTTGGAGGCGACGTCTCACTTTGTATAGCGAGAGTGCTGATCGCCCACCACGCACAACCGCCATTCGCGTGCGATTGCTTGAATCTCGAGCCAGGGGTTGATCGATCTTTCCCGCCTCGCTATCGACGCGACCATGGACCAACGCCACATACGACTTAAAGACGGTTCGATCGCGAAACTGATCAGCTACGTTTTCCATAGCTTGTTCCGTCTTCGCGACAACCATTAATCCCGAAGTATCACGATCCAGCCGGTGCACAATACCCGGCCGAATTACACCGCCGGAGGATGGTAAATTCTGGAAATGGTAGGCGAGGGCATTGGCCAGCGTCCCCGACTGACTACCGGCCGCAGGATGGACCACAAGGCCCGCAGGTTTGTTTACAACAACCACGGATTCGTCCTCATAAATGATTTCAACAGGGATGTTTTCAGGCGTAACGGCCTCGGAAGCGGGAGAAATCAACTCGACTTCGATGACGTCAGTCTGCCGTAGCCGGTATGAGGGTTTCGAAGGTTTGCCATTCACTAAAACATCTTCGTTTTCAATTAGACGTTGCAGGCGGGCACGACTCCAGTCGTTGATTTGAGCAGCGAGGAAAGCATCGAGCCGGGAATCGACGTCTGCGTCCGAGACTGTAAAGGTGAGGATTTCGTTGTCCATTTTAACAATAGGACCTATATAGACCTTATTGGACCTATTAACCGTTCTTCCGTTCAAACTCCTTCATAAATGAGACCAGCGCTTCTACTCCTTCACGTGGAAATGCGTTGTAGATCGAAGCTCGTATTCCACCGACAGACCGATGTCCTTTCAAACCATCGAGTCCCTGGCCAGTAGCTTCCGAAGTGAACTTCTTTTCTAGATCTTCCGAGGGCAAACGGAAAGTAACGTTCATCATCGAGCGCGCATCGGCATCGGCGTGCCCTCGATAAAAGCTTGACGCGTCGATTGCCTCATAAAGAAGGCTGGCCTTGTCGTGATTCTCCTGCTCCATCGCACCGAGACCGCCCTTCTCCTTAATCCATTTACAAACCAGGTTGATGATGTAGATACCCCAGGTATTCGGGGTGTTATAGAGCGATTTATTTTCAACGTGCGTGCGATAGTCAAGCATCGTGTGAAGACCATCAGGAATTCGCGTTAATAGATCATCGCGAACGATGACGAGAGTTACGCCGCTCGGACCCATGTTTTTCTGAGCCCCAGCGTAAATGAGCCCGTACTTTTCAACCGGGATTCGATGCGAAAGAATATCAGACGAGGCATCAGCAACGATTGGTACATCCCCAACCTCTGGTTCCGTTTTCCATTCAACGCCTTCGATAGTTTCGTTAGTTGTTAAGTGCACATAAGCGGCCTGAGGACTCAGCTTCAATTCATCTTGTGAAGGAACGCGCGTAAAGCCTCCGTCCGCCATTGTCGCGGCAACATTGACGCCACCAACTCGCTTGGCTTCTTTAAGAGCCTTCTTTCCCCAGCTCCCGGTAATGATGTAATCAGCAGAGCCATCAGCCGGCAGGAAATTCATCGGAATCATTGAAAACTGCAAACTCGCGCCGCCCTGTAGAAACAGAATCTGATAATTATTTGGAATACCGAGTAATTCACGAAGACCGGAATCCGCACCGAGAATAATGTCGTCGAATGTTTTGGAGCGGTGACTAATTTCCATTACGGACATGCCAACGCCCGGCAGACTTAGCAGGTCGCGTTGCGCTTCTTCGAGAACCGGAACCGGCAATACAGCCGGGCCAGCACTAAAGTTGAAAATACGGTCGGTCATGATTCCTCCTGGCACTGAACTTGGTGCTTGGTGCTTTGATCTTGGTACTTGGTGCTTTGTTGGATGAAGTCGGTACCACCCTCGCGGTAGCGGGCGGGCCCAAGCACGAGCGCCAGTCTGGATTATGCTGGGCACACCCGCTACCGCGAGGGTGGTACCGACTTCATCCAAACAAAGCACTACCTACTAAGGTCCACTTATTCAAACCTCTGTCTCAATACTCTTCCGGTTAACCTTAAAACTACAGAACGCGGAAACAAGCGCACAGCAAAGGCCACTAACTTATTAGTCCATCCAGAAATGATCGAGCTCTTATGACGCTTCATTCCACGCAGCGCCGCATCGACCACTTCTTCTGGTGTTTGCGATCCACGCATCGGCGGACGATCCATGTGCGCTGCCTCAAAGAAGTTTGTCTCCGTAACACCAGGACACAGCGCCATTACGTGGATTCCAAACGGCCGGTTCTCTTCTGACAGCGCTTCTGAAAAAGAAAGCACAAAGGCTTTGGTTGCCGCATAAGTCGCCATGAAAGGAACTGGTTGAAAGCCTGCCGTAGATGCAACGTTAATTATCGTGCCCTGCTTTCGTTCACGCATCGGAATGAGAAATCGGTGGGTAATGTCAACTAATGCGCGGATGTTCAGGTCAACCATTTCAACTTCACGAGCAGAGTCGAGGTTAGAAAAGTAACCCATCGAGCCAAAGCCGGCATTGTTGATAAGCATGTCGATTTCAAGCCCGCGCTTCTTTGACTCTTCAAAAAGGCGGGCCGGAGCGTCAGGCTCAGTTAGATCTAACGCAACATACTGTGCTCGGATGCCACTCATTCGCCCGAGTTCATTGCACAGGGTAATCAGTTTGTCTTCAGAACGCGCGACAAGAAAGACATTGCGACCCAACGCTGCGAACTTTCTAGCAAAGGCCGCACCGATTCCGCTCGAGGCTCCTGTGATGAGGGTTGTGTTCATGAACCAGCCAGCTGAATCAGATTGAGCTCAATAATGTCTGCGTTTCCTGATCGAAGACGCTCGAGCATTGCGCTGGACGGCGCGTTGTCGAGATTAATGCGCGCGACCGCGGCCGCTGCACCTTCAAACAC
>JBKPQV010000080.1:0-9961 GCA_046734235.1 Acidobacteriota bacterium | reverse complement strand
GTACCGTCACGCGGTAGCGTCGGGTCGCATTATGAACTTAGGCCCACATAAACGGGCGGCCCGACGCTACCGCGTGACGGTACCGACTTCTGCGCCCCAAGACCACTATTTGCGCTCTCTCCAACCTAATTGACGAAGGCTAGACATGCTCGAAAACAAAATCGGAATCATTTTTGGTGTTGCTAACAAGCGGTCAATTGCGTGGGCCACAGCTCAGGCACTTCACGGTGCCGGAGCGCGCCTGGCTTTCACCTACCAAGGCGAACGATTAAAAGAGAATGTCGAAAGCCTGACTGGGGAAGCGATGCCCGGCTCGCTACTGCTCTCCTGCGACGTAACTAATCAAACTGAAGTTGATGAGACCTTCAAAAAAGTAGGAGAAGAATTTGGGCGGCTCGATTTTTTGATTCACAGTATTGCCTATGCGCCGCGAGAAGCCCTGGACGGACAATACCTCGACACTTCGCGTGACTCGTTTTTGACCGCACTCGAAATAAGCGCATATTCCCTTCCACAGTTAGCGCGGGCTGCTGCGCCTTTGATGACCGAAGGTGGCAGCGTTGTCTGCATGTCGTATTACGGTGCCGAAAAGGTGGTCGCGGGCTACAACGTGATGGGTGTGGCCAAGGCCGCCCTGGAGGCAAGCACTCGTTATCTTGCAAACGATCTGGGTCCGAGCAACATTCGTGTAAACGCAATCAGTGCTGGCCCAATTCAAACTTTGTCCGCTCGTGGAGTCTCCGACTTCACTACAATGCTCAAACATCACGCAGCGCGTGCTCCATTAAGAAGGAATGTTGAAGCGCGAGAGGTGGGAAATGCCGCTCTATTCCTTTGCAGTTCAATGTCCTCAGGAATTACAGGTGAAGTTATGTACGTTGACTGCGGATATAACGTAATGGGTATTTAATCTCGAAGCTCTCAGTGACCAAATAACATGGTTGATGACAAGAACAGAAAGCATCCCACTGGCTCTACCCAGGATGAGCAACTGCTCGAGAGTCCGCGGCCCGATGAGTTCACCCATACCGATACCTGGCGGGTCTTTCGCATCATGGGTGAATTTGTAGAAGGATTCGATGAACTTGCCACATTGACGAGAGGCATCTCGATCTTTGGTTCGGCGAGATCAAAACCAACCGATCCCGATTATGCTGCGGCACAGGAAACGGCTGCACTCTTAGCCAAAGAAGGATTTGCCGTGATTACCGGTGGCGGTCCGGGGATTATGGAAGCTGCCAATCGCGGTGCTTTTGAAGCTGGAGGCCTGTCGATCGGATGCAACATTGAACTTCCCTTCGAACAAAGACCAAACGCCTACCAGACCCGAAGCTTAACGTTCAAATACTTCTTCGTGCGCAAGATGATGTTTGTGAAGTACAGCCTTGGGTTTGTTATTTTTCCGGGGGGATTCGGAACATTTGACGAGCTCTTCGAGGCATTAACGCTGATTCAAACAAAGAAAATCCGCGACTTCCCTGTCGTCCTGTTTGGTTCGGCATACTGGAGTGGATTGCTCAACTGGGTCCGCGAAGCTGTCTTAACGGGCGGAAAAATTGCGGAGCATGATCTACGCTTATTTCACATCACAGACTCGCCACAGGAAGTTGTTCAAATCGTACTACAGAGTCAGAGCGCACTCACGCAAGATAAGTTTGTATCGGATGAGATCAGGCTCACCAACTAGTATTTAAGATTTAAGATTGCAGATTTCAGATTTAATAGGACCTATATGACCAATGGGACCAATTCGTCCAATAGGTCCTACAATCAATCTTAAACCTTAAAGAACAACCGACTCGTTGAGCCACTTCAAGTAAGGCTCCGAAATGTCCGAGGCGGGTACCGCGATAATCTCAGGTGTTTCATAGCTGTGAATTGCCCTCACCTGTTTCTCGAGGTCGGCAAATTTGTCGCGAGTAGTCTTTACCAGGATCAGGATTTCCGCTGAGAGTTCAACCTTGCCTTGCCATCGATATATGGATTCGATTTCGGGAAGAATTTGAACGCAGGCGGCGAGGTGAGAGCCCACTAACATATCACCGAGACGAACGGCTTCTTCACGATTCGACGTAGTTATAAAGACCACAATTGCTTCCGAAGCCATATTCATTGATGTTCGCGAAAAGTTAGTTTGTCGGTTTCAGCGTTTTATCGCTGCTTGACCTCCAAAAGAGCAAACATCCTACTCCTCTTCTTCTTCGTCAGGCTCACCTCCCGTTAGGGGCGTAGTATCTGCACCAAAGAATGCTGAATAAATTTCGTTCGCGCGATCGAAGTCGCGCTCATCTACGAGCACAACCGCACCGTTAGTCGCAGAAAGCAGTGGCGATAACGCATTTGAACCACCTGATTGCACGACGGAACGAATTCCATTGTTCTGCAAAATGTCGTTAATCATTTCTGCTTCAGCGGGCGAACCCAAGCGATGCAATTGCACAAACCTCGCTTCGCTACTGTCGTGAATAACATTCTCGCTGGTTAGACGATCAACCAACTCGGCATCGTCGTCCGGACAGCGATTAACACCTGGTTGGTATTCGGCTTCACATACTGGACAGAACATAGGAATGGCTCCGATAGGTTTGGGTTTGTTCTTGGTGCTTTGTTCTTTGTTCTTTGTGATTTGCTGTTCGTTTTGGTACCGGCCCTCGAAGAAACCACAAAGTTCAAAGGACCAAGCACAAAGATCAAAACTCTAACTAACCCCTTGCACCGCTCTTTCAAAAGGAATCTCGTCAAAAAACGTCATTCTCTTGAAGGCTCTGAAGCGGTCATTGATCTCATCATAAGTCAACCGCCTCACGCGGTTCGTTCCAAACTCCTCGACATTAAACGAAGCCATCACTGATCCGAAGATCATTGCGCGACGCATCGCGGCTTCGTCCAGTTTCTCCTGACTCGAAAGATATCCCATGAACCCACCGGCGAATGTATCACCCGCACCAGTTGGATCAAACACTGACTCAAGCGGATATGCCGGAATCGCGAAATAACTCTCAGGCGTGAATAGAGCAGCCCCATACTCGCCTCGCTTAACAATCAACGCCCTGGGTCCCCACGTTAGTATTTCGCGAGCCGCTTTGATTAGATTCGGAATGCCTGTCAATTGACGCGCTTCAGCGTCGTTGATGATCACCACATCGACGCCTTTAATTGTACGTAACAAGGAGTCACCCGTGTTTTCGATCCATAAGTTCATCGTGTCGAGCGCTACTAACTCGGCGTTGGGCATCTGTTCGCGCACCTCACGCTGCAAATCGGGTTGAATGTTGCCCAGGAAAAGCAAGCGAGAAGATTTCGACTTTTCGGACAGCTTTGGCTTGAAGTCAGCAAATACATTCAGTTGGGTATCCAGAGTGTGCGCGACGTTGAGGTCGTATTCATAACGGCCGGCCCACCTAAAAGTTTTGCCGTCCGAAATTCGTTCGAGGTCGTTAGTGCCAACGTTGAGCTTCCTGAAAACCTCACCATCTTCCTCGGTAAAGTCGCCACCAACAACTCCAACAATACTTACCTCAGTAAAAAAACTAGCTGAGATTGAAAAATGAGATGCAGAACCACCGAGCATCTTGTCACATTTACCAAATGGCGTTTCGACGGCGTCAAAAGCCACCGAACCGACTACTAAAAGGGACATACGATTAAAGAGCCTTTAGGGAGCTAGATTAAGAGAGCTTAGAATTTCGTTCTTTGTGCTTTGTCTGAGAAATCAAAATTAGGGCTTACTTTCCTTTTGCTCGGGAGCACCGAGGGCACGCAGTTCTTCTTCTGCCTGCTTGGCAAAGGGCCCATTTGGATATTCTTTGACTAGCTTTGTCAGATAGTCGCGACCCAATGCCCGGAATTCTTCAGGTTTTAAGGTGCGCTTTACACCGTCTTCCATAGTGTAATACTGATCACGGTTTTGTTTTCCTTTACCATCAGCCAACCACAAGCTACACTGTCCGGCCATCAGGTAAACTTCTTCGATCTTCGCGAAGTTAGGATTTCCAGCAATTATCTCTTCACAACGCCTCAGGGCAGCAACGTATGCCTTCTTCAGTTTGAAATAGTTCCGCGCCACTTCAAGGTTGTGTAAAGAATCCTTCTCCATATCAGGGTCACGAATTGTCGAGGGATCTGGGCCACTCTTTACTCCGCCCTGGGCATAAGCAGCGGGGGCAAAGGTTAGTGCACAAACAAATAATAGGGACAGTAACCAGGCCTTTTTTCTCATTTGAAAAACCTCTATTAGTGGTGCTCACTTTTGTCTTTTGTGGTTTTGTTCAGACAAAGCACCAAGTTCTAAATACCAAGTTCAGCTCCTACTGGTACTTTTTGATGATAGCGTCAAGCTTCTTAGTTGTCGCGTCAGGCCAAAGTTCCCGCGCCGTAAAGATGGCATTCTTCAGTGCCGAGCCGCACTTGCAAGTACGCTCTGCATCTTTTAGCCGCTTAATCGACTCGCGCATTATTGTCTGCGCATTGCGTACGTTTTTGTTCAAATACTCAATGACTGTTTCGACGCTGACAGCATCGTGTCCTGGATGCCAACAGTCGTAATCCGTTACTAATGCCAAAGTCGCGTAACAAATCTCCGCTTCACGAGCAAGTTTTGCCTCCTGCAGGTTGGTCATTCCGATGATGTCCATTCCCCACGACCGGTAAACGTTCGACTCGGCAACACTCGAAAACGCCGGCCCTTCCATGCAGAGATATGTTCCCCCTCGATGAACCTTGACCTCGGCCGCGCCACAAGATTCCTGCAAAACATCACCCAGTGCACCACAAACCGGATGAGCAAACGAAACGTGGGCCACGATCCCTTCACCAAAGAAAGTTGACTCCTTAACGCGCCCTCGCGTGCGATCGAAAAACTGATCAGGAATCACCATATCCAGCGGGGCGTACTGCTCTTGCAAGGACCCTACTGCTGAAGCCGACAAGATGCGCTCTACGCCAAGCGACTTCAGCGCGTATATATTCGCGCGGAAAGGGACCTCTGTCGGCGTAAAGCGATGTCCCCGTCCGTGACGTGGTAGGAATGCGACACGTTCACCTTCCAATGTGCCGACAATGAAAGCGTCGGACGGACTGCCAAAAGGGGTATCGATTCTTACTTCTTCAACTTCTGTCAATTCCGGCATCTGATACAACCCGCTGCCGCCGATGATGCCAATACGAACTTGAGTCATTTCTTTTCCTTGCTGCAGTTGTTTGCGAATCGATACAGAGAACTTACGGCCCTGAGTAACTGTTGTCAGCTCTTCTCTGTGTCTCTGTGTCCTCTGCGTCTCTGTGTTAAATCAAATCCGTGATCTTTGAAGTCGCATTTCAACACAGAGACGCAGAGGACACAGAGACACAGAGAAGAACTACTCACGAACCAGATTTCCTCAGCATCATAGCCACTTAATCCTTTTATTTTATTGGGAGAGCGGTAATTTTTTCTTCGATCACTTCCAGGCGACAAACTGGATTATCAGGATCGTGATAAAACAAGCAAAGCCAACCCTCTCGAGCAGCTTGTGGCAACAGTTTCTTTTTTGATTCCAGGGTATCAACTGGATAAAGATCGTAACCCATGATCCATGGATACTTCAGATGGGCACGCATCGGAACCAGATCCGCGAAACCAAACATCGTTTGCTCACCGCGTGATAAACGCCAACATTGCATTGAACGATTGTGGCCGGGCCACGTTTCCATTCTTAAACCGGGAACCACCTCATAGTTAGAAGCTTTTACTTCGAGTTGTCCGGTTTCGACCAACGGCATCCAGTTTTCGGGCAAGTAACTCGCCCGATCACGCTCGGAAGGATCATTCGCATGATCTAACTCCGCGCTTGAAACGAAGTACCGCGCATTACTAAACGTTGGCCGAGCTTTACCTGCATCATCGAATTGCGTATTGCCACCCGCATGATCGAAATGCAGGTGCGTATTTATGACTATCGTGACTTCGTCAGCAGCCACATCAGCTATTTCACACAAAGAACCCGGCAGTGATCGCTCTCGCTCGATCCCATACATCGACGTCATCTTCGGAGTCCACTTGTTACCGATGCCTGTCTCAATGAGGATCTTTTCTTTGCCGGTATCAACCAGCACACAGTTCATGTTCATCCGGATGCGATTCTGTTCGTCCGGTGGACACACCTGTGACCAAAGGTTCCGTGGGATCACTCCAAACATCGCTCCTCCGTCGAGGTGGAATTCGGTGTCTGGAATGATCTCTACACGGTAATCGCCAAGAAACATCGCTACTTGTTTTTCTTAGGCTGTTGCTTAGTCTCAGGAGAGGTCTTCGGGTTAGCCGGCTCTTTCTCCTCTGGCCCCTGAGCAGGAGGCGTAAATCCTGGTGGTAACCCTTGTGGCGCTTTTTCTGGTTCCGGCATTTTTACGGCGTAGACGTCCGGAACTTTCACATGCGAATGCGCCACAATGTCGTCTAGAACTTTCTTTTGCTTTTCCTTTTCAATAGCCGCGCGCGCCTTGTCACGCGGAGTTTGCGGAGGTGCAAATGGATTAGAGTTCTGATCGCTAAAAAGGATATGACGAGCGTGTACCTTCTCTTCTGGTTTACCGTCTTTAGTTTCTGTCTTTTTCTCTTCGACTTTGATGATGTGGAAGCCAAACTTGCTCTGAACAACGTCACTTATTTCCCCTGGCTTCAGCGCATAGGCAGCCTTTTCAAACTCAGGCACCATGTCGCCATGACCAAACCAACCGAGATCACCACCCTTATCCTTACTACCATCCGTAGAAAACTCCTTGGCGAGTTTGGCGAAGTCTTCACCACCTCGCAGGCGCTTTAAGACTTCCTCAGCTTGCTCACGTCTCTTCTTGTCCGTGTCCAGTTCTGGATGACTGGCAAGATAAGCATCGATTTCGGCATCGGTAGCCTTCATCTTGTCATTAAGGTCGGTCTGGGCATATTCCTGGGCCAATACTCGCGCTTCCTGCAAGACGTTCTGTAGTCGCACCGAAGGCTTTTTATCAAATCCTTGCTCTTTCGCTTTGCGTTCAGCAATGTAGATGCGTCCCAATCGTTGCTTTAGCATTTCGAGTTGTTCTTTGGGAATTTCCTGCTTAGCCAACTGCGGATCTTTTGCCTTGGCGTCGGCGATAATCTGATCAAACTTCGCCTGGTTGGTTGAGTCTTTATAAAAGTCTTCTACATCTTTGTCGGGAATGTCGGGTCCTTTATCACCCAATTGTTCAAAATAGTACCCCGCAAGTACGCTGGCGCGCTGGAATTCAAGCTGTCGTTTGATATCGGGTTTTTTGTCAACACCATGGTTACGAGCTTCTTCGGCTACAGCAAGCAAACGTCGCAGGTCGAGCGCAAAGTCCTTCCGCGCTGCCTCATCGGAGGCCAAACGTGTGCGCGTCTGAGGAGGCAAGTCCTCAGCAATCAAAGCCATGTCTTCGGCCGTTAATTCAACTGGGCCCATGTTGCGAGCTTTGACCTGCCAAAAAATTAGGGCAGCAGCAAATAGAATTGCTACTCCTGCCGCTATGTACGCTTTTTTTGTTGAGTTCAAAATTCCTATCCTTTCCGAAATAAGCTATCGATGCTGAACTAGTTCAAGCAAAACTCCGTTCGTCGTTGAGGGGTGAACGAACGCAACCAGACAACCACCAGCCCCAATTCGCGGCGTTTCGTCGATCAGGCGCGCCCCTTTACTCTTCAAATCAGCGAGAGACGCTTTGATGTCGTCAACCTGCACTGCGATGTGGTGGATTCCCGGTCCTCGCTTAGCTATAAACCTCCCGACGGCTGTCTCTTCGTTTAATGGCTCCAGAAGCTCGACATGCGTGTCGCCAATCGGCAACATCGCAACTCGAACTCCCTGCTCGCTAATCTCTTCGGTGGCATCAACCGGCAATCCCAGCGCATCGCGCCAAATTGCCAGACCTTCCTCCAGTTGCCTTGTTGCCAGGCCAATATGGTCAATCTTCATTGAAGTATTAGTGTTTGCCGGAGTAATAGGACCCGTAAAACCTATATGACCTACCGAATTGAATCCCCCAAAATCTCTTCAACTGCAGAATAAGGATCTCGCCTCCGGGTTGCAACTTCATGGGAGAGGCGCTCAAGTTTATCCGCAGCCGAGGGAGATTCCAAAGCGTCAGCCAAGAGTCTTTCACGCAACAATTCAACGATCCGCCAGCGTGCTATTGACTGACGCCGTTCACTGGTGACTTCAGTACTGCGCTGAACTTCCCTGAATCGCTCGATTGCGTCCGCAAGGTCACTGATTCCGTGGTTTTCAATCGCGATAGTCTTAACGATTGGAGGATCCCAGCCATCTGACCGTCCGGCGAGTGACAGTAAGGACTCTAATTCCTTCTCTGTTGCGAAAACACCATCCCGGTCGGCTTTGTTAATAACAAAGATGTCTCCGATTTCCATGATCCCGGCTTTTATCGCCTGGATATCGTCTCCCATGCCGGGGACTAAAACTACCACTGAAACATCCGCTGCTTTAACAATCTCAACCTCATCCTGACCAACACCTACTGTCTCAACAATAATCTTTGAAAACCCGGCAGCGTCAAGGATGGCAACCGCATCAACAGTCGCGCGCGCCAGACCACCAAGGTTTCCGCGAGTGGCCATAGACCGGATGAAGACACCTTCATCCAACCCAAGCGCCTGCATTCTGATTCGGTCGCCAAGAATGGCCCCTCCGGAAAACGGGCTGGAAGGATCAACGGCAATAATCCCAACGCGCTCTCCCTGCTTGCGATAGTACAGCGCCAGCTTATCAACCAGGGAAGACTTGCCCGCTCCCGGAGCACCTGTAATACCAACGACTAAACCACGTCGCGACAACTGGTAGATCTGCTTCATCAAATTCGAAGCATCAACTGCTCCATCTTCGATTTTGGAGATCGCTCTCGCAACCGCAGCCGCTTCTCCACGACTAACACGTTCGCTCAAACTGTCTGTCACGGAAACCATTGCCAATAAAATCTCGAAACGCAAGCGACTTAACCACAAAGGCTCAAAGACACCAAGACACAAATCTCAATTTTGGTCAGACCGTTTGGTGTCGTGCCTTCGTGCTTAAGTTCATGTCGGGCTTTACAACTGGCGCAATACCTCACGGGCGATGATGATGCGTTGTATTTCAGATGTTCCTTCGCCAATCGTGCACAATTTCGAGTCGCGCCAGTACTTTTCAGGTGGGTAATCTTTCGTGTAACCGTAGCCACCGTGGATCTGAATGGCTTCTTCGCAAACTTCCACACTGATCTCAGACGCAAAGAGTTTTGCCATCGAAGATTCTTTGGTTGTTTTTTTTCCCTGGTCCTTCAACCAGGCTGCACGATACATCAACAGTCGGGCCGCATCGATCTGCGTCGCCATTGTAGCCAGCTTAAATTGGATCCCCTGAAACTCTGATATTGGTTTTCCAAATTGCTGACGCTCTTTGGAGTAACGCACCGCCGACTCAAATGCACCTTGCGCGATTCCTACGGCAAGCGCCGCTATTGAAATTCTTCCACCGTCAAGAACCTCCATCGAATTAACGAAACCCTGGCCTTCTTCGCCTAGCAAATTCGCATCAGGAACAAAGCAATCTTCGAAGACAACACTGGCGGTTTCCGAAGCGCGCAAACCAAGTTTGTTTTCTTTCTTGGAAGGTGAAAAACCTTTCATCCCTTTTTCAAAGATAAATGCTGAAATACCTTTGCTACGCTGCGAACGGTCTGTGACGGCCATAGCAACGCAGGTATCAGCATGAATAGCGTGGGTGATGAAGTTTTTCGAACCGTTAACAATCCAACCGCCTTCGGTTCTAACAGCTGTTGATTTCGTTCCGGAGGCATCCGAACCAGCACTTGGTTCCGTCAATCCCCAGGCACCCACGTGACGACCCGCGGCAAGTGGGGTCAAAAACTTTTTCTTTTGTTCCTCTGACCCATAATTGTAAATGTGGTTTGAACAAAGCGAGTTGTGTGCGGC